>NZ_JALKFW010000210.1:0-149182 GCF_023243055.1 Frankia sp. AgPm24
GTCGGTGAGCACCCGGGTCGTCTCCTGGAAGGAGGCCGCCGACAGCCACGACTCGGTGGCCAGCGACGCCTTGGTGAGAGAACCGGGCCGCCGTCACAGCACCGTCGACCGACGCGCGCGGTAGCGAACCACCCGGCGCGTCGGATCAGCGGATCAGCGGAAGTCTCCGGAGCTGCGGTAGTCGAACTCGTCGAGCGGAACGGCCTGGCCCGAGCCGGTCCCGAAGGCGCCGTACTCGACACTGCCGGCGTCCTCGTAGGCCCCGACGGAGTACATCGCCGCCCGTGCCTCCTCGGTCGGCTCCACCCGGATGTTGCGGTACCGGGAGATGCCGGTACCAGCCGGGATCAGCTTTCCGATGATGACGTTCTCCTTCAGGCCGACGAGCGAGTCCGAGCGGGCGTTGATCGCCGCGTCGGTGAGCACCCGGGTCGTCTCCTGGAAGGAGGCCGCCGACAGCCACGACTCGGTGGCCAGCGACGCCTTGGTGATACCCATCAGCACCGGACGGGCCGAGGCCGGCTGACCGCCGATCTCCACCACCCGGCGGTTCTCCGACTCGAACCGGGCCCGCTCGCACAGCTCACCGGGCAGCAGCGCGGTCTCGCCGGACTCGAGCACGTTCACCCGCTTGAGCATCTGGCGGATGATGATCTCGATGTGCTTGTCGTGGATCGACACACCCTGCGAGCGGTACACCTCCTGGACCTGCTCGACCAGGTGGAGCTGGACCTGGCGCGGGCCGAGGATGCGCAGCACCTCGTGCGGGTCGACGGCACCGTCGACGACCTGGTTGCCGACCTCGATGCGGTCGCCCTCACGCACGCGCAGCCGGGAGCGGCGCGACACCGGGTAGGCGATCTCCTCGCTGCCGTCGTCGGGGACGACCACGACCTTGAAGGTCTTCTCGGTCTCCTCGATCTTCACCCGGCCGGAGACCTCGGTGATCGGGGCCTTGCCCTTGGGGCTACGGGCCTCGAACAGCTCGACGACACGCGGCAGACCCTGGGTGATGTCGTCACCGGCGACGCCACCCGAGTGGAAGGTACGCATCGTGAGCTGGGTGCCGGGCTCACCGATCGACTGGGCGGCGACGATGCCGACGGCCTCGCCGACGTCGACCAGCTTGCCGGTGGCCAGCGACCGGCCGTAGCACTGGGCGCACACACCCATCCGCGACTCGCAGGTCAGGGCGGAGCGGACCCGGACGTTCTCGATGCCGGCCTCGATGATCTGGCCGATCGCGACGTCGCCGGCGTCGGTACCGGCGGGCACGATGATCTCACCGTGCTCGTCGACGGCGTCGGAGGCGAGCGTGCGCGCGTAGGCCGAGGTCTCGGCGTAACGGTCGCGTACCAGGGTGCCGTCGGTGCCACGGCTGGCGATCCGGGTGAGGATGCCGCGCTCGGTGCCGCAGTCCTCCTCGCGGACGATGACGTCCTGGCTGACGTCGACCAACCGGCGGGTCAGGTAGCCGGAGTCGGCGGTGCGCAGGGCAGTGTCGGCCAGGCCCTTACGGGCACCGTGGGTCGAGATGAAGTACTCGACCACGGTGAGACCCTCGCGGAAGTTCGCCTTGATCGGCCGCGGGATGATCTCGCCCTTGGGGTTGGAGACCAGACCACGCATGCCGGCGAGCTGCCGGATCTGCATCATGTTTCCGGCGGCTCCGGAGTTGACCAGCACGTAGACCGGGTTGGTCTTCGGGAAGTTCGCCTCCATCGCCTCGGCGATCCTGTTGGTCGCCTCGGTCCAGATCTGGACCAGTTCGCTACGGCGCTCCTCGTCGGACAGGAAGCCGCGGTCGAACTGCTTCTGCACCCGGTCGGCGCGCTGCTCGTAGTCGTCGAGGATCTCGGCCTTGTTCGGCGGCGCGACGACGTCCTCGATGGCGACGGTGACCCCGGAGCGGGTCGCCCAGTAGAAGCCGGCGCTCTTGAGGGCGTCCAGCGTCGCCGCGACCTGGATCTTCGGGTACCGCTCGGCCAGGTCGTTGACGATCGCGGCCTGGGCCTTCTTGTTCAGCTGCTCGTTGATGAAGGGGTAGCCCTCCGGCAGCGCCTCGTTGAGCAGGCAGCGGCCGAACGTGGTCTCCAGGGTGAACACGTCCCCGGTGATCCAGTCCGCCGGCGGCGTCCACTCGGCCGGCGGGGTGGTGTCGCGCAGCCGGACGTTGATCCGGGCCTGCAGCGCGACATCCTTCGCGTCGTAGGCCATCTGCGCCTCGGCGACGGACGAGAACGACCGTCCCTCGCCGATCGCGCCCTCGCTCAGGGTCGACAGGTGGAACACACCGGTGACCATGTCCAGGGACGGCATGGCCAGCGGACGCCCGGACGCCGGCGAGAGGATGTTGTTGCTCGAGAGCATCAGGATGCGCGCCTCGGCCTGCGCCTCGGCGGACAGCGGCAGGTGCACCGCCATCTGGTCGCCGTCGAAGTCGGCGTTGAACGCGGTGCAGACCAGCGGGTGGATCTGGATGGCCTTGCCCTCGACCAGCTGTGGCTCGAAGGCCTGGATGCCCAGACGGTGCAGGGTCGGCGCCCGGTTGAGCAGCACCGGGTGCTCGGTGATGACCTCCTCGAGCACGTCCCAGACCACGGGGCGGGCCCGCTCCACCATCCGCTTGGCGGACTTGATGTTCTGCGCGTGGTTGAGGTCCACCAGGCGCTTCATCACGAACGGCTTGAACAGTTCGAGCGCCATCTGCTTGGGCAGACCGCACTGGTGCAGCTTGAGCTGCGGGCCGACCACGATGACCGAACGGCCGGAGTAGTCGACGCGCTTGCCGAGCAGGTTCTGACGGAACCGGCCCTGCTTGCCCTTGAGCATGTCGGACAGCGACTTCAACGGACGGTTACCGGGGCCGGTGACCGGGCGGCCGCGGCGGCCGTTGTCGAACAGCGCGTCGACGGCCTCCTGCAGCATCCGCTTCTCGTTGTTCACGATGATCTCGGGCGCGCCGAGGTCCAGCAGCCGCTTGAGCCGGTTGTTCCGGTTGATCACCCGGCGGTACAGGTCGTTGAGGTCGGAGGTCGCGAAGCGGCCACCGTCGAGCTGCACCATCGGCCGCAGGTCCGGCGGGATCACCGGAACGCAGTCGAGCACCATGCCCATGGGCGAGTTGCGGGTGATCAGGAATGCGGAGACGACCTTGAGCCGCTTGAGCGCGCGGGCCTTCTTCTGGCCCTTGCCGCTGCGGATGGTCTCGCGCAGCGAGTCCGCCTCGGCGGCCAGGTCGAAGTCGGCCAGCCGACGCTGTAGCGCCTCGGCACCCATGCCGCCGTCGAAGTACTGGCCGAACCGGTCGCGCAGCTCGCGGTAGAGCAGCTCGTCCGGCTCCAGGTCCTGGACCTTCATGTTCTTGAAGCGGTCGAAGACCCGGTCAAGGTCGTCGATCTTGCGCTGCGAGCGGTCGCGGATCTGGCGCATCTCGCGCTCGGCCGACTCGCGGACCTTGCGCCGCGCGTCGCCCTTGGCACCTTCGGACTCGAGCTGGGCCAGGTCGGCCTCCAGCCGCTTCTGCCGGCTCTCGACCTCGGCGTTCTTGCGGTCCTCGAGCTGCTGCTTCTCGACGCCGATGCGGGCCTCGAGGGTGGGCAGGTCGCGGTGCCGCGCCTCCGTGTCGACCTTGGTGATCATGTAGGCGGCGAAGTAGATGACCTTCTCGAGGTCCTTCGGCGCCAGGTCCAACAGGTAGCCCAGCCGACTCGGCACACCCTTGAAGTACCAGATGTGGGTGACCGGGGCGGCGAGCTCGATGTGCCCCATCCGCTCACGACGGACCTTGGCCCGGGTCACCTCGACGCCACAGCGCTCGCAGATGATGCCCTTGAACCGGACCCGCTTGTACTTACCGCAGTAGCACTCCCAGTCCCGGGTCGGACCGAAGATCTTCTCGCAGAAGAGCCCGTCCTTCTCCGGCTTCAGGGTGCGGTAGTTGATGGTTTCCGGCTTCTTGACCTCGCCGTGCGACCACTGGCGGATGTCGTCCGCAGTGGCAAGACCGATGCGCAGCTCATCGAAGAAGTTGACGTCCAGCAAGACTGTCGCCTGCTCTCTCTATCTCGGTCGGGACGCAGGGAGTCGGTCAGACTTCCTCGACGCTGCTCGGCTCACGCCGGGACAGGTCGATCCCGAGTTCCTCCGCCGCACGGAAGACGTCCTCGTCGGTGTCGCGCATCTCGATCTGCACGCCGTCGCTCGAGAGCACCTCGACATTGAGGCACAGCGACTGCATCTCCTTGATGAGCACCTTGAACGACTCCGGGATACCGGGTTCCGGAATGTTCTCGCCCTTGACGATCGCCTCGTAGACCTTGACCCGGCCCACGACGTCGTCGGACTTGATGGTCAGCAGCTCCTGGAGGGCGTAGGCGGCGCCGTACGCCTCCAGCGCCCACACCTCCATCTCACCGAAGCGCTGGCCACCGAACTGCGCCTTACCACCCAGGGGCTGCTGGGTGATCATGGAGTAGGGGCCGGTCGACCGGGCGTGGATCTTGTCGTCGACCAGGTGGAGCAGCTTGAGGATGTAGATGTAGCCGACCGCGACCGGGTACGGGTAGGGCTCGCCGGTGCGACCGTCGAAGAGCGTGGCCTTGCCGGAGGAGCCGATCAGCTGGACGCCGTCCCGGTTGGGCAGCGTCGAGTCGAGCAGACCCGTGATCTCCTCCTCGCGGGCACCGTCAAACACCGGGGTGGCGACGTTGGTGCCGGGCGGGGCGGCGTCGGCGCCGATGCCGCGCAGCCGGTCCTTCCAGCCCTCGGTGCCGGCGTCTACCTGCCAGCCGGTCTTGGCGACCCAGCCGAGATGGGTCTCCAGGATCTGGCCGATGTTCATCCGTCGCGGCACGCCGTGCGGGTTGAGCACCACGTCGACCGGGGTGCCGTCCTCGAGGAAGGGCATGTCCTCGGCGGGCAGGATCTTGGCGATGACACCCTTGTTGCCGTGCCGGCCGGCGAGCTTGTCACCATCGGTGATCTTGCGCTTCTGGGCGACGTACACCCGGACCAGTTCGTTGACGCCGGGGGGCAGCTCGTCGCCGTCCTCGCGGGAGAACACCCGCACGCCGATGACCTTGCCGGACTCGCCGTGCGGCACCTTCAGCGAGGTGTCCCGGACCTCCCGGGCCTTCTCACCGAAGATCGCGCGCAGCAGCCGCTCCTCCGGGGTCAGCTCGGTCTCACCCTTCGGGGTGACCTTGCCGACCAGGACGTCCCCGGTCTGCACGTCGGCACCGATCCGGATGATCCCGCGCTCGTCGAGGTCGGCCAGGACCTCCTCGGCGACGTTCGGGATGTCCCGGGTGATCTCCTCCGGGCCGAGCTTGGTGTCGCGGGCGTCGACCTCGTGCTCCTCGATGTGGATCGAGGAGAGCACGTCGTCCTGCACGAGGCGCTGCGACAGGATGATCGCGTCCTCGTAGTTGTGCCCCTCCCACGGCATGAAGGCGACCAGCATGTTCTTGCCGAGCGCCATCTCACCGTTGTCGGTGCACGGGCCGTCCGCGATGACCTGACCGGCCTCGATCCGATCGCCCTCGTTCACGATCGGCTTCTGGTTGATGCAGGTGCCCTGGTTGGAGCGGCGGAACTTGGCCAGCCGGTAGGTGCGCCGGGTGCCGTCGTCGTGCATGACGGTGATGTAGTCGGCCGAGAGGTCCTCGACCACGCCGGCCTGGCCCGCGACGATCACGTCACCGGCGTCCTTGGCCGCGCGGGCCTCCATCCCGGTGCCGACCAGCGGCGCCTCGGACCGCAGCAGCGGCACCGACTGGCGCTGCATGTTCGAGCCCATCAGCGCGCGGTTGGCGTCGTCGTGCTCGAGGAAGGGGATCATGGCCGTGGCCACGGACACCATCTGCCGCGGCGAGACGTCCATGTAGTCGACCTCGTCCGGCGGGATGAACTCGACCTCACCGCCCTTACGGCGGACCAGGACGCGGTCCTCGGCGAACGTGCCGTCGGGCTGCAGCGGCGTGTTGGCCTGCGCCTTGACGTGCCGGTCCTCCTCGTCCGCGGTCAGGTAGTCGATCTGGTCGATGACCTGGCCGTTGACGACCTTGCGGTACGGCGTCTCGACGAACCCGAACGGGTTGACCCGGGCGAAGGTCGACAGCGAGCCGATCAGACCGATGTTCGGGCCTTCCGGCGTCTCGATCGGGCACATCCGGCCGTAGTGGCTGGGGTGCACGTCGCGGACCTCGAAGCCGGCGCGCTCGCGGGACAGACCACCCGGGCCCAGCGCCGACAGGCGGCGCTTGTGGGTCAGACCGGCCAGCGGGTTGGTCTGGTCCATGAACTGCGAGAGCTGGCTGGTGCCGAAGAACTCCTTGATGGAGGCGACGACCGGCCGGATGTTGATCAGCGTCTGCGGCGTGATGGCCTCGACGTCCTGCGTGGTCATCCGCTCGCGCACGACCCGCTCCATGCGGGCCAGGCCCAGCCGGACCTGGTTCTGGATGAGCTCGCCGACCGTGCGCAGCCGCCGGTTGCCGAAGTGGTCGATGTCGTCGACCTCGTAGTCGGCCGGGTCGGCACCCGCGTGCAGCTTGACGACGTACTCGATCGTGCGCACGATGTCATCCTCGGTGAGGACGCCGACGTCGTGGGTCACCTCGAGGGAGAGCTTCTTGTTCACCTTGTAACGGCCGACCTTGGCCAGGTCGTAGCGCTTCGGGTTGAAGAAGAGGTTCTCCAGCAGGGTCTGCGCCGACTCCCGCGTCGGCGGCTCGCCAGGGCGCAGCTTGCGGTAGATGTCGAGCAGCGCGTCGTCCTGGCTGGCGGTGTGGTCCTTCTCCAGGGTGACCCGCATCGACGGGAAGTCGCCGAAGCGCTCCAGGATGCGCGCCTCGTCCCAGCCGAGCGCCTTGAGCAGCACGGTGACGGACTGGCGGCGCTTGCGGTCGATGCGGACGCCGACGGTGTCGCGCTTGTCGATCTCGAACTCGAGCCAGGCCCCGCGGGACGGGATCACCTTGCAGGAGTAGAGGTCCTTGTCGGAGGCCTTGTCGAGGCTGCGCTCGAAGTACACACCAGGGGACCGGACGAGCTGGCTGACCACCACGCGCTCGGTGCCGTTGATGACGAAGGTGCCCTTGGGGGTCATGAGCGGGAAGTCGCCCATGAACACCGTCTGGCTCTTGATCTCACCGGTGGTGTTGTTGGTGAACTCGGCCGTCACGAACAACGGGGCCGAGAAGGTCATGTCCTTGTCCTTGCACTCCTCCACGGAGTACTTGGGCGGCTCGAACCGGTGGTCCCGGAAGGACAGGGACATGGAGCCCGAGAAGTCCTCGATCGGGGAGATCTCCTCGAAGACCTCCTCCAGACCGGAGGTGATCGGAACATCGTCCCGACCCGAGTCGATGGCCTCCTGAACCCGCTCCGCCCAGGCGTCACTGCCGATCAGCCAATCAAAGGACTGCGTCTGAAGAGCAAGGAGGTCCGGGACCTCGAGGGGCTCAATGATCTTAGCGAACGAGATGCGGGAGGAAGAGCGCGAGGCGGCCAAGGTGGTCCTTCCGGTGGCCTGATCGTCGGGCTGGCGTCGCGGACGTCAAGGATCCGTCGGGGGTGGTCAGGTGATCAGTGTCTCGCTACGGTTGTCGGGAACGGCGGCGGGGGTGCCCCGCCGGTGAGAGGATGACCGCGGGACGTCTCTCACGGGACGAACGTCGCGGGGTCGCCGGCCGACTGGCCACTGACTCGGCGACCGGTCACGCGGTCGGAGTAAACCCCCGTCCCGCAGCGGGATCCGTCGGTTCCTGGTCCATCGGCCCGCGAAGTCGCACCCGGTCGGTGCGGCTGGCGTTCGGCTGACTGCGGGCACGCCGAAGGGCCGTCGCGGCGCGAGCGCGCGGCGACGCCTGGGTCCGCTGAGAACAACGGGTCGGTGCACGGGCGTTGGGTTCCTCGGTGTGGCTGCTAGAAGCCGTGCCAGGCACCAGCACGGCAGCGCGCCTTCACGTCGAACCGGAATCCGCCGCAGACATGGCTCTGGCGAGCAACCGGGGCCACCCGGCGGCATGGACCAGACCCCCACTGGAGAGCCCGACCTCGCCCGGGAACCGACGTCAACGGAACCGATGCAACGAAAAGGGCAGCGCAAACTAGCAGTGTAGCCGACAGGCACACCGCTGGCAAGGCCAGGCGCGGATCAACCGCGCGTAGGGAACGTAGCTCACCGCATCTGCTTCCCGACGAGTGTTCGCGACATGATGGAACCCCGATCCACTGAGGCAGTCAACCCCCTCGGGAAAACGTCACGAACAGCCCGACCCGCCCAAGCCCTTACGTAGCAGCGCATCCGGGTATTTCCGCCGCTGCACATGCCGTGGGCCGGGGCACCTCGGAGGTGCCCCGGCCCACGGTCACAGGTGCTACGACGGGCGCCCGGGCGCCCGTCGGAACTACTTGACGGTGACGCTCGCCCCGGCGCCCTCGAGGGCCGCCTTGGCCTTCTCCGCGGCCTCCTTGGCGACCTTCTCCAGGACAGGCTTCGGCGCGCCGTCGACGAGGTCCTTGGCCTCCTTGAGGCCGAGGCTGGTCAGCGCGCGCACCTCCTTGATGACCTGGATCTTCTTGTCGCCGACGGACTCGAGGATCACGTCGAACTCGTCCTGCTCCTCGACGGCCGCGGCTTCGCCACCCGCGCCACCGGCAGCCGGGGCCGCGGCGACGGCGACCGGCGCCGCGGCGGTGACGCCGAAGGTCTCCTCGAACTGCTTCACGAACTCGGAGAGCTCGAGCAGGGTCAGTTCCTTGAACGCGTCCAGCAGCTCTTCGGTGGACAGCTTCGCCATGATGGCGGTTCCTTCCTGATCGGTCTGTTACTCGGCGCCAGCGCCGATGCCCGGCCTGATGCGGCCAAGGCGGCGTCCGGCGTCTGTCTCGGGGGGTGGTACAGGTTCAGCCTGGTGGTGCGGACGTCACTCGGCGGCGACGGCGGCCGGCTCGGTCTCGCCCTCGACCGCCGGAGCGGCCTCGGTCTCGACCGCCGGGGCCTCGCTCGCCCGCTGCTCGCGCAGCGCCTCGGCCAGTCGGGCGACCTGCGACAGCGGGGCGGCGAACAGACCGACCGCGCCGGACAGCGAGCCCTTCATGGCGCCGGCCAGCTTCGCCAGCAGCACCTCACGGGACTCGACGTCGGCGAGCTTGCGGATCTCCTCGGCGCTCAGCGGCCGCCCTTCGACGACACCGCCCTTGACGACCAGCGCCGGGTTGGCCTTCGCGAAGTCACGCAGGCCCTTCGCGGCCACGACCGGGTCACCGCTGACGAAGGCGACGGCGGTCGGACCGACGAACAGCTCGTCGAGCCCGGTGACGCCAGCCTGGTTCGCCGCGATCTTGGTGAGGGTGTTCTTGACGACCGCGTAGCGGGTACCCGTACCAAGGGCACGCCGCAGCTCGGTGAGCTGGCTGACCGTGAGACCGCGGTACTCGGTGAGCACCGCGGCTGTCGAGGAACGGAAGTCCTCGGCGATCTCCGCCACCGCGGCGGTCTTCTCAGCTTTCGCCATGGGGCTCCTTCAGGATGTGCGCCGGTCATCCGTTCAACCATCCGCGCAGCCCCGGAAACGACGAACGCCCCGGCGCAGGCGCACGGGGCGTGATGAGCGCGGAGCCTCGTCCATGGGCTACCGCAGTCCTTCGCTGACCGTCACCTACGCGGGCCGCCCACAATGATCGGGGCCTTCGGCTGTCGACCCAGCCACAGCGTGCGAGGGGCGTTCGCGATGCCCCACGCGCCATGGAGGACGACGGCGACCAGCGGTCTTCGGTGGAAAAACTGTGATCGTCGTTCAGTGTACGCGACATGCCGCCGGGCTCGGGCCCCGACATACCACCAGCCCGGACCAGGTGTGCTGGTCCGGGCTGGTGGGCAGGAATGCGGGGGCGCCGAGGATCAGGCGGTGACCGCGTCCTCGAGCAGGTTGCGGATGCGGTTCGGGTCGACCGGGATGCCGGGGCCCATCGTGGTGGCGAAGGTGATCTTCCTGAGGTACCGGCCCTTCGCCGCCGACGGCTTGACCCGGACGATCTCGTCGATCGCCGCCGTGTAGTTCTCGATCAGCTGGGCGTCGGTGAAGCTCGTCTTGCCGACGACGATGTGCAGGTTGCCCTGCTTGTCGACGCGGAAGTTGATCTTACCGCCCTTGATGTCGGACACGGCCTTGCCGATGTCCAGGGTGACGGTGCCGGTCTTCGGGTTCGGCATCAGGCCACGCGGGCCCAGGATGCGGGCGATCCGGCCGACCTTGGCCATCTGGTCGGGCGTGGCGACGGTGGCGTCGAAGTCCAGGAAGCCCTCCTGGATGCGGGCGACCAGGTCGTCACTGCCGACGATGTCGGCGCCGGCGGCGGTGGCCTCGGCGGCCTTCTCACCGGCGGCGAACACCGCGACCCGCGGCGACTTGCCAGTGCCGTGCGGGAGGTTGACGGTGCCGCGGACCATCTGGTCGGCCTTGCGCGGGTCGACGCCGAGCCGGATCGCGACCTCGACGGTCGCGTCGTACTTGGTGGTGGAGGTCTCCTGCGCCAGCCGGACGGCCTCCAGCGGGCTGTACAGGTTGTCCGGGTTGATCTTCTCCGCTGCGGTGCGGTATGCCTTGCTGCGCTTCATGCTGTCTCCTCGTGGTGCCGGCGGACGGCCGGACGACGCCACGGTCGCCCGTACGCCCTCCCACGGCGTTGGATCGGTCGTGCGGGGAGGCGGTGGCGGCGAACTAGTCGCCGACGGTGATCCCCATCGAGCGGGCGGTCCCCGCGATGATCTTCTCCGCGGCCTCGATCGTCGTCGCGTTGAGGTCGGGCATCTTGGTCTGCGCGATCTCACGTACCTGGGCGGGAGTCAGCTTGGCGACCTTGTCCCGGTGCGGGGTACCGCTGCCCTTGTCGACACCGGCGGCCTTGAGGATGAGCCTCGCGGCCGGCGGGGTCTTGGTGACGAAGGTGAACGAGCGGTCCTCGTACACGGTGATCTCGACCGGCACGACGTTGCCGGTCTGCGACTCGGTGGCCACGTTGTACTGCTTGCAGAACTCCATGATGTTCACGCCGTGCTGGCCCAGCGCGGGGCCGACCGGCGGAGCCGGAGTGGCCTTGCCCGCGTTGATCTGGAGCTTGATGATCGCGGTGATCTTCTTCTTCTTGGGCGGCATGTGCTCGTCTTCCTGCCGGGGCTGCTGGCTTTCGGGTTACGCGGACCGGATGGTCAGATCTTCGCCACCTGGTTGAACTGGAGCTCGACGGGAGTCTCCCGACCGAAGATCGAGACCAGCACCTTCAGCCGCTGAGCGTCGAGGTTGATCTCGCTGATGGTAGCTGGGAGCGTGGCGAAGGGGCCGTCCATGACGGTGACCGACTCTCCGACCTCGTACTCCTGGACCCGGACGGTCTCGACCTTCTTCTCCTTCGGCGCCGGCGGCGCGAGGATCGACTGCACCTCTTCCCGGCGCAGCGGCGACGGCCGGTTGGTCAGCCCGACGAACCCTGTCACACCCGGCGTGTTACGCACCGCCGACCAGGACTGGTCGGTCAGGTCCATCCGGACGTAGATGTACCCCGGGTACTTCTTCTGCAGGACCATCTGCCGCTTGCCGTTCTTGACGACCGGGACCTCTTCGGTCGGCACCTCGATCTGGAAGATGTAGTCCTCCATGTTGAGGCTGGAGATCCGGGTCTCGAGGTTCGTCTTGACCTTGTTCTCGTAGCCCGCGTAGGAGTGCACGACATACCACTCGCCCGGTGCGTCCTCGATCGCGCGAAGCAGCAGCTCCGCCTCGTCGACCTCGTCCTCCTCTTCGGGGACGACGGTCGAGGGGGAGCCTGCGGACGGCTCCTGCGATGCGGGCTCGGCGTCGGACGCCTGGTCGCCCGGGAGCTCGTCGGGCTCGGCGCCGGCGTCCGTGCTCGCCACCTCGTCCCGCTCGAACGCCGCCAGGGGATCGAGACGGGCGAGGGCTTCCCCCTGCTCGGAGGAGGCGTGCTCGGGGGACTGGGACACGCGGGCGATCCTTTTCTCGTGAACGCTTCTGGTGCTCTGACTCCGCGCCAGCGGGGACGCTGCGCGGGCATGGTGTGGGCGAGCGGTCGCCGACCGGCCGGCGACCCGGCGTCAGGCAACCGCCAGTCGAGCAGCCCCGTCAGCCGAAGATCGCGAGGATCGCCTTCGTCAGCCCGAAGTCGAGGCTGGCCACGAAGGCCGTCACCACGGTGACGAAGATCAGCACCACCGCCACGTAGGTGACAAGCTCGCTCCGCCCCGGGTAGACCACCTTCCGGAGCTCCGCCATGACCTCGCGGATGAACTGCACGGGCCGGTAACGACGCCGAGTCGCGGCACGCGTGGCCCCCCTCGGACGCGGTGCCGCGTCACGGGTATCGGTCGCCACTCACTCCACCCACTCAGTCGCCGAACCAACCAGACCGTCGAACAGCGCAGGGGCGACAGGACTCGAACCTGCAACCGCCGGTTTTGGAGACCGGTGCTCTACCAATTGAGCCACGCCCCTAGAACACTCCCTGACCCCCGCCGCCACCGCCCCGCACATGACGCGCTACTACCGTAACGCACGGTTCGAGCTGCGGGCCGGTCACCGGAATGGGTGCCCGGGCGGATCGAGCATACCCCCTGCGCGGCCGAACACCACGGACACCAACCGCGCAGGACCCGATCGACCTGGTCGACCCGCGCGCCGACCTGCCCGGACCCGCCCGGAGCGGGACCTGTGGGGTGGTGTGGACCGACCCAAGTGGACCGGGAGCCCGGCCCCGCGTGCTCGGCCAACCCCCACCGCCACCATGGCAGCATAGGTGCCATGAGCAGGATCTCACGCCGCATCGGCGCCATCGCCCCGTCCGCCACGCTCGCCGTGGACGCGACGGCGAAGGCGATGCAGGCCGCCGGACAGGACATCGTTGTCTTCGGCGCGGGCGAACCGGACTTCCCGACTCCGGAGCACATCGTCGCCGCCGCCGAACGCGCATGCCACGAACCCAGGATGCACCGCTACACGCCGTCGGGCGGGTTGCCGGAGCTGCGCACGGCGGTCGCCGAGAAGACCCGGCGCGACTCCGGCGTCACGGTGACACCGAGCCAGGTTCTGATCACCAACGGCGGCAAGCAGGCTGTCTACGAGGCGTTCGCGACGCTGCTCGACCCGGGTGACGAGGTGCTGCTGCCCGCGCCGTACTGGACGACCTATCCCGAGTCGATCCGGCTCGCGGGCGGCGTCCCGGTCGAGGTCGTGACCGGCCCCGACGCCGACTACCGGGTCACCGTCGAACAGCTGGAGGCGGCCCGCACGGAGCGCACGAAGGTACTGCTGTTCTGTTCACCCTCGAACCCCACCGGTGCGGTGCACACCCCCGAGGAGGTCCGCGCGATCGGCGAGTGGGCGGCCCGGACCGGCATCTGGGTGCTGGCCGACGAGATCTACGAGCACCTCGTCTACGGCGAGGCCCGGTTCTCCTCGATCCTCGCCGAGGTCCCGGATCTGGCGCAGCGGTGCGTCATCGTCAACGGCGTCGCCAAGACCTACGCGATGACCGGTTGGCGGGTCGGCTGGCTGATCGGCCCCACCGACGTCATCAGCGCCGCGACGAACCTCCAGTCGCATGCCACCTCGAACGTCTCGAACGTCGCCCAGGCCGCCGCGCTCGCCGCCGTCACCGGCCCGCTGGACGCGGTCGCCACGATGCGCACCGCCTTCGACCGACGCCGGCTGACCATGCACCGCATGCTGAGCGAGATCCCCGGGGTGCGCTGCCCGGTGCCTCAGGGCGCCTTCTACTGCTACCCGTCGCTGCAGGCGGTGCTGGGCCGTCCGCTGCGGGGGAAGACCCCGACGTCCAGCGCACAGCTGTGCCAGCTCATCCTCGAGGAGGTGGGTGTGGCGATCGTCCCCGGTGAGGCGTTCGGAACCCCGGGCTTCGCCCGCCTGTCCTACGCGCTCAGCGACGACGACCTGGTCAAGGGCGTGGACCGGGTGGCCGCTCTGCTCGCCGAACTCGACTAGCTGCGGCCAGCTCAGGGCAGTCGGACGGTGGCCCGCGAGGCCATCAGCACCTTCTCGCCCCGGCACCGGGTGGTGAGGTTCACCACTACCCGGTTGCCGTCGAGCTTCTTCTCCACCACCCCGCGCACGGACACCGTGGCCCCCTCGTCGTCGTCGGGCACGACGACCGGCGAGGAGAACTTCACCCCGATCTCCACCAGCGCCCGCGGATCACCGATCCAGTCGGTGACCAGACGCGCGGCGGTGGCCATCGTGAGCATCCCGTGCGCGATCACCCCGGGCAGACCCGCCTCGGCGGCCGCCCGATCGCTCCAGTGGATGGGGTTGAAGTCGCCGGACGCCCCCGCGTACCGGACCAGATCGGCCCGGCGCAGCGGGAACAGCCGCTCCGGAAGTTCGGTGCCGACCTCGACATCGTCGTAGCCGATCGTCGCCGTCATCGTCTCCCCCATCCCTGTCTCCCCCATCCCTGTCTCCCCCGCCCCTGTCTCGCCCGCCCTGCCGTCCACCGCCGGTGACGCGCTCATCCGCGCGGCGCGGCGGTCCCGCGGGACACCAGGGTGCAGATGCCGGTGGCGACCTGCTCGCCGCCGGTCGTCTCGTACTGGTACGTGGTCACCAGCAGCTCGTTGCGGCCCACGGCCCGAATGCTGGTCAGCGTTGACGACGTGACCAGCTCGTCCCCGGCGACCACCGGACGGTGCAGCTGGAAGCGCTGCTCGCCATGGACGACGAGGGTGTAGTCGAGGCCGAGCGCCGGGTCGTCGGTGGGCAGGCCCAGCGTCCCGGGCATCGCGTTGATCAGGAACGTCGGCGGGGCGACGAGGTCGGCGAAGCCGGCGGCCCTGGCCGCCGCCACGTCGTGGTACAGCGGGTTGTCGTCACCGACGGCCCGGGCGAACTTCCGGATGTGCTCGCGCCCGACCTGGAAGGGCACCTCGGCGACGAAACACCGCCCGACGAAGTCCTGGTTGAGCGGCATCACAGCTCCGTTTCTGGACACGGTTTCTGGACACGGTGCGGGAACGAGACGCCCTATCCCACCATGCGACCCCGCCCCGCCGCCCGGACCCCGCTCACCGTCGGCCGGTCACACCCCGGCACGCCCGGCACGCCGAACAGCCGGCCAGGCGGAAGGCCTGACCGGCTGCGGTGGAACGACACCAGATGTCGGGACATGCCCGACATCGGCGGATCTAGCGGGTTTCGCGGTGCTCGGTGTGCTTGCCGCAGTTGGGGCAGAACTTCTTCAGCTCAAGACGATCCGGGTCGTTACGCCGGTTCTTGCGCGTGATGTAGTTCCGATGCTTGCACACCTGGCACGCCATGGTGATCTTCGGGCGAACGTCAGTGGCGGCCACGGCGTGATGCCTCTTCCTAAGTCGACTGCAGAACTGGTCGAGCGTCGCGGCAGGCCGCGAGCCCAGAAAGGGCGCGGCCTGCCGCACCCTGGAGTAGCGGTGGCCGGACTTGAACCGGCGACACAGCGATTATGAGCCGCTTGCTCTGCCAGACTGAGCTACACCGCCAGAATGGCCACCCGACCGATCGGGGACCGGACCAGCTTACCCAGGCGAACCGGCGGAACCGCTCAACCCGGACACGAACCCACCCAAGGGCTGGTACGTGGAGCCCCTTTACGGAATCGAACCGTAGACCTTCTCCTTACCATGGAGACGCTCTGCCGACTGAGCTAAAGGGGCGCGAAGTCGCGGTGCTCAGATTACACGACGCTGGGCGCTGGTGGGCGACCCACCCCCTGTTCGTTCCTCCGCACCCCCGCGCGTCGGGCGTTCGCCCGCAGATCTCCCCTTCGCCCGTGGGCGCGCCGCCGCGCCCGACCCGCCGCCCGCGACGGCCCAGATGGTGGCGATTTGCCAGGAAGTTAAAACACTCCGTAGCCACCAATCCAGATCCCCCTGACTTAGATAGCTGTAAGTAACTCTCTTAATGCTTAGCGTGTGGGCCGTCTGGTGCTGCGTCCCTGCCCGGACGCAACCGGACCGGCTTTCGAGCCACCGCACCGTTGCCTCCCGAGCATCGAGGGTTGCCCATGCGTCTCACGCCGCGTCCCGGTCGGTCTGACCGCCCACACACCGCCCGGACCGCGCTCGCCATCCCCCTGCCACGCCGGCTGCTCCCTGTAGCGAGAATCACCGCCGCGAGGATCACCGCCGCGACCCTGACCGCCGCCACCCTGACCGTGGCGGCCACCGTCGGCGTCGCGCAGGCCGCCGGCCCCTCGCCGCTGTGGCCACGGGGCGTGGACATCTCCTCCTGGCAGCACCCCTACGGCGCCGCGATCGACTGGAACGCCGTGCACGCCGCCGGCGTGAGCTTCGTGTACATCAAGGCCACCGAGAACAACCAGTACACGAACAAGTACTACGCCGGCGACCGGGACGCGGCGACGAAGGCCGGCCTCGCCGTCGGCGCCTTCCACTACGCCCGGCCGTCCGCCTCGCTGGGGACCGCCGTCGAGCAGGCGAAGCACTTCGTCGCGGCGATCGGCCCGGCCCAGGCCGCGGGCTTCCTCCCGCCGGCGCTGGACCTCGAGGAGACCGGCGGGCTCGGCCCCCGCCCGCTCGCCGCGTGGACCAGGGCGTTCCTGGAGGAGGTGGAGTCCGAGACCGGACGGGTGCCGATGGTCTACAGCAGCCAGTGGTTCTGGACCGACCGGATGGCCAACACCCGGGAGTTCACCAGGTACCCGTTGTGGTTCGCGAACCACAACGACAGGGCGACCCCCAACACCATCCCCGGCGGCTGGCCCGGCTGGGCGGTGTGGCAGTACAGCGCGACCGGCACCGTGGCGGGCATCGCGAGCCAGGTGGACCAGGACGTCCTGTGCTGCACCCCGGCCACGCTCGCCACCCTGGCGGACGGCACCCGCAGCGAGATCCAGAAGTGGCACGCCGGCGCCGGACTCACCGCCCTGGCGCTCGGCGCCCCGGTCGGGGTGGAGAACCGGGCCGGTGGGGGTGGCCGCTGGCAGCAGTACGCCAACGGCCTGGAGTTCTGGTCGGTCGCCACCGGCGTGCACGCGCTGTACGGGCCGATCTCCTCGAAGTACCTCGGCCTCGGTGGTTCGAACAGCTTCCTGGGCCGTCCTGTCAGCGACGTCGAGAGCGCGACCGCGTCCGGCGGGCAGCAGGCCCGGTTCCAGGGTGGCTGGGTCTACTGGGGGCCGGCGACCGGCGCCCACGAGGTCCACGGCCGAATCCTGTCGACCTATCTCGGCCTTGGTGGTTCGGGTTCACCGTTGGGCCTGCCCACCTCGGACGAGTACTCCGTGCCCGGCGGCCGGCAGAGCACCTTCGAACGCGGCCGGCTGCGCTGGGACGCGGCGACCGGCCAGGTCTCCCAGCTCCCCCCGGGCCCCTGAGCCGCACCCGAATGACGGTGCGCGGGGATGACGTTCGTGGACGGTGGGTATCGAAAGGAAGCGGCGGACGGTAGTTGTCTGACTACCGGTGACTACCAGGACGTCGCCGGAGCGCATGGTGCGGGCTTCGACCCGCCGCGACCGTCAGGTCGCGCCCGCCGTCCCCACCTGTCCGCCCACTACGGGGTCCGGCGGTCACCGGCCATGCGTGTGCCGGCGGGCAACGGGAGGACCAGATGGCAGGAAACCGGGCGGCGTTCCCACGAAGTGGATGGCTCACCTTCGCCGCCGTGATCATGTTCATCGTCGGATTCCACAACCTGATCTACGGCATCGCATCCCTGCGCGACTACACCGTG
The DNA here is from genome assembly GCF_023243055.1 of Frankia sp. AgPm24. NCBI lineage: Bacteria > Bacillati > Actinomycetota > Actinomycetes > Frankiales > Frankiaceae > Frankia > Frankia sp. AgPm24. The sequence goes on from NZ_JALKFW010000210.1 coordinate 17,769, forward strand.
ATCGTGAACAACCTGTCCACCGGCGACATCAACGTGCTGTACGCCGACCGGCACTTCTGGGGCTGGCTGTTCCTGTGCATCGGCATCGTGGAGATGGTGATCGCCTACGGCATCTACGCCCGCAACGACATCGCCCGGTGGGCGGGTGTGGTGATCGCTTCCATCAACGCCATCGGGCAGCTCGCCTACATGGCTGCCTTCCCGGTGTGGTCGGTCGTGATCATCGCCATCGACGTTCTGGTGATCTACGCGCTGCTCACCCACGAGCAGGTACCCGCACGCGATGGCTACGGCCAGCCGTACCCGAGCGACCGCCCGGGCGTCAGCACTCCCACCGGCCGTGCCACCGGCGCCGGACGACCCGCCGAACACGCGACGACCGCACCCGCCGCCCCCGGCACCACGGCGCCGCCCGGTTACGGCCAGCCCCCCGGCTATGGCGGCCAGACCGACCAGCCCGGTTACGGCGGCCAGCCCGGCTACGGCGGCACAGGCGGCCATCAGCCCCGGTAGGTCAGCCCCGGGAGCGGCTACTGAACCTGGCCGGGCTGGCGGACCTGGCCGGGCGTGAGCCCGGCCCGCCAGGCCACGCACCGACGCGCGTAGCACTCGAGGTGGCTCTCGGCGAAGACCCCCGGGTCCCAGACCGAGGTGGACGCCACCGAGAGGTCCCGCCACAGGTAGGCGGACACGGCCCGCCCGTCCACCAGGACGAGCGGGCCAACCTCGTAGAGTGCGCCCTCGAACGCGTCGAGGACGGCCATCTCCGCCTCGGCCAACCCCAGCAGCAGCCGCCCGGACGTGCGTGCCGCCGGGTCGGGGACCAGCCCGGGGTAGCGGCGTCCCGGCAGGCTGGCCGCCCGCCAGCCGGCGACGACCGCGGGCTCGATCCGCGGGACCCGGTCGAGCAGGACCGTCAGCACCTCGGCGAACATCAGGGTCCCGTACACGAACAGCGGTGGGCGTTCGGCGGCGGGCGCGGACATGAGATCACGCTAGCCGGGCCCGACGCACTACAGTGCTCGAACGTGAGTGACGACGCCACGCTGGCCGCCCGGGTTCGGACCGCCTCCCACCTGACCGGCGCCTTCCTGCTGCGCTCCGGTCGGACGAGCGCCGAGTACTTCGACAAGTACCTCTTCGAGGCGGATCCGGCGCTGCTGGCCGCCATCGTCGACCAGATGGTCGACCTGCTGCCACCGGGTGCCGAGGTCCTCGCGGGTCTGGAGCTCGGTGGTGTTCCGCTGGCGACGCTGCTCTCCCAGCGCACCGGCCTGCCGACCCGCTTCGTGCGCAAGAAGGCCAAGGAGTACGGCACCATGCGCACGGCCGAGGGCGGCGCGGTGGCCGGCCGGCACGTCGTCCTCGTCGAGGATGTGGTGACCTCCGGCGGCGCGGTGCTGGACGCCACCCGGGTGTTGCGGGCCGAGGGCGCGATCGTCACGGATGTGGTGTGCGTCATCGACCGTTCCGAGGGCGGCCGCGAGCGCCTCGCGGAACTCGGCCTGCAGCTGCGCCCGCTGTTGACCCGGGCCGACCTCGATGCCGCCGCCGGCTGACCGACGGGCGCGTCATCGCCCGCGCTGACATGCGACAGGCCCCGGAGAAGTCTCCAGGGCCTGTGTCGCAGCTGATCCGGGCTGCACCGGGGGTGGTGGCAGGTGATGGATTCGAACCATCGTAGGCTGAGCCGGCGGTTTTACAGACCGCTCCCTTTGGCCGCTCGGGCAACCTGCCGTCGTGGACGAGCATACCGGTCCCGACGGAGCATCGGGACGCGGGCTGGCCGCAACCGCCACCACGCCTTCCGATCATTACGGCGCGTAGTCGCCGCGCCGCGCCATCCGTCCGCATCTCGCACCGAACAGGAGGCCCGCACCCGTGGCCGACCCGTCCTTTGACATCGTCAGCAAAGTTGACGCCCAGGAAATCGACAACGCGGTCAACCAGACGGCCAAGGAGATCAGGACCCGCTTCGACTTCCGGGACACCGGCGCGTCCGCGGAGCTGTCCGGCGAGTCAATTCTGCTGGTAGCGAACACGGACGAGCGAGTGAAGGCGATCCTCGACGTCCTGCAGGAGAAGTTCGTCAAGCGCGGCATCTCCCTCAAGGCGCTGACGTTCGACGAGCCGAAGGCTTCGGGCAAGGAGTTCCGCCTGCCCGTGACCGTGCAGCAGGGCCTGTCCGAGGAGAAGGCCCGCGCGATCGCCAAGAAGATCCGCACCGACGGACCCAAGGGCGTGCAGGCCCAGATCCAGGGCGACCAACTGCGGGTGACCGGCAAGAAGCGGGACGACCTGCAGCGGGTCATCGCGCTGCTCAAGGGCGAGGACTTCGAGGTCCCGCTCCAGTTCGTCAACTACCGCTGAGCGGGCCTCGCCGGCGGCGGTGGCGCCGGCGACCGTGGAACGGTGCACCCCGCCCGATGGGGGGATCGGGCGGGGTGCCTGCGGCGGAACCTGGGGGGTGTGCTCCGCCGCGGTCAGGGGCGCACGGGCGACGACCGCCGCCGTGCGTCTGGCCACGCAGGGAAATATTACTCCGAATCCTCATCCGTAACCCCGCGACACCACGACAGGTAACAACATAACCAGCCGGCCGGGTCACCCATACGGATTCATGCGGGACATCTGCTCCAGTCGCGCGATTCGTTCCTTCATGGGCGGATGCGTCGAGAACAGCTTGGCGACGCCACCGCCGCGGAACGGGTTCGCAATCATCAGCGCGGCTGCCGGACCCACCCGGGAGGTCGGCGCGAGCGGCCGGGCGGCGGTACCCGCCTCCAGTTTGCGCAGCGCGTTCGCCAACCCGATGGGGTCGCCGGTGAGCGTCGCCCCGGACTCGTCCGCCTGGTACTCGCGCGCCCTGCTGATTGCCAACTGGATGATCGTCGCGGCGACCGGACCCAGGATCATCAGCAGGAGCAGCTCGAACATTCCGGGCCCGTTCTCGTCACTGCGACCGCCACCGAAGATGGCCAGGAACTGGGCCATGTTGGCCAGATACACGATAATACTGGCCAATGCTCCGGCCACGGAGGCGATAAGGATGTCCCGGTTGTACACATGGCTGAGTTCATGTCCCAGGACGCCGCGAAGCTCCCGGTCGTCCATGAGTTCCATGATGCCTTCGGTGCAGCAGACAGCCGCCTTGCGCGGACCACGACCGGTGGCGAAGGCGTTGGGCGCGCCGGTCGGGCTCAGGTAGAGCCGCGGCATCGGCATCCGGGCCTGCCGGGCGAGATCGCCGACGATGGCGTAGAGCCGCGGCTGCTCGACCTGGGTGACCGGATAGGCGCTCATCGCCCGCAGCGCGATGCGGTCGGAGCAGAAGAAGGACACGCCGTTCATCGCGAGGGCGAGGAACAGCGCGACGAGCAGGCCAGCGCGACCGAACAGCGAGCCGACCAGCAGGATGGCAGCGGACAGCACGCCGAGCAGCAGCGCGGTCTTCAGGCCGTTGAGGTGGCGATGTGGCATGGCGATCGGTGGTCCGTCCTGTGCGACGACATCCGTCCGCCGGCGGTGGCCCACTCGGACGGCTGTGCACCCGAACCAACGTGGCGGCGCCGGACCAACGTTCCCCGGCCCGACCCGTCCGATCAGCGATGTGGCCGATTTCTCCCCAGACCCAGCCCTGATTCAGCCCTGGCCCCAGCGGGCGGACGGATCGGCGTCCTCGGTCAGTTCGGCCCGCAGCCGCGTGACCTGCGCCTCGTCCAGCGCTCCGGCCGCACCCAGCTCGTGCGTGGTGAACAGGGCCAGCGCCCGGTACACCTCGGCGACGGCGGGATCGACCCGGCCGAGCGCCTGGCGGTGAGCGCGCACCGTGGCGATGTCGGCCCGCCGCACCGGTCCGGTCGCCGCCGCCCAGCCACCGGCCAGCGCGTTGTCCAGGGACGCGCGTAGCAGCGGGCCCAGCGCCGCGGCCGGATCGTCGATGCCCACCCCCCCGAGCAGGTCACGGGCGGCACCGGTCAGGCTGGCCAGAAAGTTCCCCCCGAGCACCAGCGCGGCGTGATATTGCGCACGTCCTTCGTCCGCGATCTCGAGCGGAACACCCCCCAGATCGGCCACCACGCGCCGGGCCGGCCCGAGCGCCTCGGCGTCCGCGGTGACGCCAAACGGAACCCTCGCAAAACTATAGAAATCAGTCTTTCCGACAGTTCCGGGCAGCGTCATGATCGGGTGCAGCGCGGCCCGCCGGGCACCGCATCCCAGTCCGGCGGCGAGCACCGAAAGCCCGTGCCGGCCGCTCAGATGCGCGATCAGCTGGCCCTCCCGGACCGCGCCAAGAGCGACCAGCCGACCCGTGACCTGGGCAATCACATCGTCGGGCACGGCGATCAACAGGAGGTCGGCGGACCGTAGCCGGCTGGCGATCCGCGCCGCCGGGCCCGTCCACGCCTGGGCGAACCGGTGGGCCGCCCGGGCCCGGGACGACTCGGTCCGCGTGGCCACCGCCACCACCGGGTACCCCACCCCGGCCAACGCGTGCCCCACCGCCACGCCAGCCCGGCCGGCGCCGATCAGACCCACCCTGACCGGGCCGTCGCCGGCCAGGTCGCCGCTGGCCAGGCGGGTGTTGCTCGGGCCCGACGCAGAAGTTCGACCGCTCATGGCGCGATGCTCCCGCCAGCGCCACCAAGGTGTCGGATCCGCTGTCGTCAAGGGCACTGTGGACCCCGCGAGCTACCCACGTCGGCCGGACGACAGCCCGCCACAAGGCCCTGGGCCGATACGCTCGGTGGAGCGGCCCTTCCTCCGCACGTCCCGCGCATGGTGGCTACAAAGGATGGTGAGTCGCAGGCACAGAGTCATCGCGAGCGCCGGTGAAGCGTCCGCAGGCCAACCGATCCCGCGGTGGGTGGTGCACGTTACGTGGTGCACGGAGCACCTCGGTAGTCACGTTCCGAACCGGGCTCAACACGGGTGAGCCCCCCGCAGTGGTGAATCCCTCGGCCGGATGCCTCGACCCGGCACCATCGGCCGCACCCGTACGAACCACCGCGGCGGAACAACGGGGTGCGCATACGCACACGGACGCAAACGCACACAGAGTCGTACACAGAGTCGACAGCCAATCACCCCCAGGGCAGAGAACCGTAGATCATCGGATTCGGGTTCGATCGGTCGGCCGCGTCCGGGCACCTGGCCCGGCCCGGCTCGCCGCACGCACCTCAATGCGGCAGCCGCTACGCTGGTGTGGTACCCGAGGAGGTTACTGAAAGTGTCTGAACAGGTCAGGGAGCGGGAGACCCGCCGACTCGACCGGGTCGTCGTGCGTTTTGCGGGCGACTCCGGCGACGGTATGCAACTCACCGGAGAACAGTTCACCAGCGAGACCGCCACGTTCGGCAACGACCTGTCGACGCTCCCGGACTTCCCCGCGGAGATTCGCGCGCCAGCCGGCACACCGGCCGGAGTCTCCGGATTCCAGCTGCATTTCTCCGACCACGACATTCTTACGCCGGGCGACGCCCCGGACGTCCTGGTCGCGATGAATCCCGCCGCTCTGAAGGCGAATCTGAAGGATCTGCCGCCCGGCGCGAACCTCATCGTCAACACCGATTCCTTCACAGGTGGAAACCTGAAGAAGGCCGGTTATGCGACGGATCCGCTGACGGACGGGACGCTCGACCCCTACGTCGTCCACCGGGTGCCGCTGACCTCGATGACCATCAACGCGGTGCACGCCGCCGCCGACAGTGGCGGTGGCGGCGGGTCGGTCAACAAGAAGGAAGCCGAGCGGGCGAAGAACATGTTCGCCCTCGGCCTCATGAGCTGGCTGTACCACCGGCCGACCGGCGGCACCGAGGCATTCCTGACGAAGAAGTTCGCCAAGCGGCCGGAGATCGCCGCGGCGAACATCGCGGCGTTCCGCGCCGGTTTCAACTACGGCGAGACGACCGAGTCGTTCACCGTCACCTACGAGGTGGCGCCGGCCCGGATGAAGCCCGGCACCTACCGGCGGATCAGCGGCAACCTGGCCCTGTCCTACGGGCTGGTCGCCGCGGGTGAGCTGACCGGGCTGCCGATCTTCCTCGGTACCTACCCGATCACGCCGGCCTCGGACATCCTGCACGAGCTGAGCAAGCACAAGCGGTTCGGCGTGCGGACCTTCCAGGCCGAGGACGAGATCGCCGGCATCGGCTCGGCGCTCGGCGCGTCCTTCGGTGGCTCGCTCGGGATCACCACGACGTCCGGCCCGGGTGTCGCGCTCAAGAGCGAGACGATCGGCCTCGCGGTCAGCCTCGAGCTGCCCCTGGTGATCGTCGACATCCAGCGCGGTGGCCCGTCCACCGGCCTGCCGACCAAGACCGAACAGGCCGACCTGCTGCAGGCCATGTTCGGCCGCAACGGTGAGGCCCCGGTGCCGATCGTGGCGCCCCGCTCCCCCGGTGACTGCTTCGACGCGGCCATCGAGGCCGCCCGGATCGCGACGAAGTACCGCACCCCGGTGTTCCTGCTCTCCGACGGGTACCTGGCCAACGGCTCCGAGCCGTGGCTGATGCCGACCCGCGAGGAGCTTCCGGATCTGAGCGTCACCTTCACCACCGAGCCGAACCACACCGGCGACAAGGGTCCGGAGTTCTGGCCGTACCTGCGTGACCCCGAGACGCTCGCCCGCCCGTGGGCCGTCCCGGGCACACCCGGTCTCGAGCACCGCATCGGCGGCATCGAGAAGTCGGACGGGCCGGGGAACATCTCCTACGACCCGGCGAACCACGACCGGATGGTCCGGCTGCGGGCCGCCAAGGTCGCCGGCATCGCGAACGACGTTCCCCCGCTGGAAGTGGAGGACCCCTCCGGTTCTGCCCGGGTCCTCGTGCTCGGCTGGGGCTCCACCTTCGGCCCGATCGCCGCCGGCTGCCGGCGGGTACGGGCCAAGGGACTGCAGGTCGCGCAGGCGCACCTGCGTCATCTCAACCCCTTCCCGGCCAACACCGGGGAGATCCTGCGGTCGTACGACAAGGTGATCATCCCCGAGATGAACCTCGGCCAGCTGCGGATGCTCATCCGGGCCGAGTACCTCGTCGACGCGATCGGTTACAACCAGGTCCGCGGGTTGCCCTTCAAGGCAGCTGAGCTGGCCGGCGTCTTGGAGGACGTGATCAACCAGTGACCGTCACGACGAACCGTTCCGGGATCAGTAACCGTCTGCTCGATCTGGTGCCCGCGGCACCAGGTCCGCAGAGCCGCAAGGACTTCACCTCCGACCAGGAGGTGCGCTGGTGCCCCGGGTGCGGTGACTACGCCATCCTCGCCACGGTGCAGGGCTTCCTGCCCGAGCTCGGCATCGCGCGCGAGAACGTCGTGTTCATCTCCGGGATCGGCTGTTCCTCGCGCTTCCCGTACTACCTGCAGACCTACGGGATGCACTCCATCCACGGTCGGGCGCCGGCGATCGCCACCGGCCTCGCCACCTCGCGGCCGGACCTGTCGGTCTGGGTCGTCACCGGGGACGGCGACGCGCTGTCCATCGGCGGCAACCACCTGCTGCACGCGCTGCGCCGCAACGTCAACATCAAGATCCTGATGTTCAACAACCAGATCTACGGGCTGACCAAGGGCCAGTACTCGCCGACGTCCGAGATCGGCAAGATCACGAAGTCGACGCCGTACGGCTCGCTGGACCGTCCGTACAACCCGGTCTCGCTGGCCCTGGGCGCCGAGGCGACGTTCGTCGCCCGCTCGGTCGACTCCGACCGTGCGCACCTGACCTCGGTGCTGCGCGCCGCCGCCGAGCACCCCGGCACGGCGTTCGTCGAGATCTTCCAGAACTGCAACATCTTCAACGACGGCGCCTTCGACACCCTCAAGGACCGCTCGACCCGCGACGACGTGACGCTGCGCCTCGTGCACGGCGAGCCGCTGGTCTTCGGCGCCGAGGGCGACAAGGCCATCCGGCGCGCCGACGACGGCGGCCTGGAGGTCGTCTCCGCCGACGCCCCCGGGGTCCTGGTGCACAACGCCTCGGCCGCCGAGCCCAGCCAGGCGTTCGCGTTGTCCCGGCTCACCGGGGACACCCACGGAGTCACCCCCATCGGCATCTTCCGTAACGTCGATGTCCCCACCTACGACGAGGCGCTCAACAAGCAGGTCGCCGACGCGAAGGCGAAGCAGGGCGACGGTGATCTGATGGCGATGATCTCCGGCGGGGAGACCTGGACCATCGACTGATCCCAGTCCCCACGGGGCAGGTCAGACCGGTAGTGGACGAGGCCGGGACGCGCACACGACGTGCGGGTCCCGGCCTCGTTGTCGTCGTTGTCGTCGCTTCCCGTACTTCCGGCGGCTTCGCCCGGACGCCCAGAGGGGCCAGGCCGACGGACATCACGCGGCCACAGCGCCGTTACGCGCCCTCCGTCTGATATTTGCCACTCTGCGTTGGTCGGGTACTGTGACAGTGCGCGTGGGGGTGCCGTGCGGCCCGGGGGGGCTCACCACACCAGTGCAGCCGGAGGCATAGTGCGGGGTCATCGAGCCCTCAGCCCACGACCCGCGGCCGGTCCGCGTTCGCCGATGGGTCCTGTCCATGCGCCCGTCCTGATGGCGGCGCGACCTCGTGTTCCGTCCGGAGGCCCCCGTGGGTAGCCATTCGGCCGGCCGGCACGCCCGGCACGGCACCGCCGACCGGCGCTCGACCGACCGGCGCTCCCTGGACCGGCGCTCCGCGGCCCGCCCGTCAGCGCTGGCACCCGAGACCGCCGTTCCCAGCCCCGCTCCCCGTCCCACCCCCTGGCCCGTCCCGGCCCGCCCGCCCGTCTCACCTCCAGGCGAGCGAGACACCATCACCGGCCCCCTCTCGGTCAGCACCACCGCCCGCCGCGACCGAGAACTGGCCCAGTACACCCCAGCCCAGTACACCCCAGCCCCGTACGCACCGAGCCGGTACACCACGAGCTCCGTCCTGGTCCCGACCGCCGCCCCGCGGCCCCCGGCCGCCCCCGCCTGGCCAGCCACGGACAGCTGGCCTGACGACGCAGATCCCTACCCCGCCACCGGCGGCCACCCCATCCCCAACACCGACCAACTGCCGGACGACGCCTGGTACGAGCAGCCCATGTCCGACGGCGCCCACTGGGCCGATGACGACCCCAACGATTACGGCGCGGACGGTTACGGCGGCTACAGCAACGGCGTGGCCTTCACAGCCAGTCGGATGCCCGTGCGCCCCGCCGGTATGGTGCCGGCTCCCCGTCCGCGCGACACCCAGGCCGTCCGTCTCCCGGGCGCGCATCGGGCGCCGACGCGGCGCGGCAACGGGCGGGTGCGCCTGGCCGCGGCTGGCACCGTGTCACTCGCAGGCCTGTCGGCCATCGTGGCCGGGGTGACCCTCGGCGGCGAACAGCCCGGATCCGCGACTGTTCCCACCAACGGCGACGCTTCCCGCATCCAGTACAACGGCAGCACCGACGCCCTCGCGTTCGGCGCCTCGCAGTCCCAGGCGGCCCGCGGTTCCATCCGTTCCACCGCGCCGCGCGCCGTGCCCGCGCCGCATCCCGGCCAGAGCACCGATGGCACCTCCAGCGCCTTCACCACCACCACGCTTGGCCCGACGACCGCGCCGATCCCGATCATCACGCTGGTCCCGCAGGGCACCGCCACCGGCCCGACCGACCTGCGCGGGCTCACCCCGGGCACCTCGTCGACCGGCACCCCCGAGTCAACGCCCACCTCGCCCACCTCGCCCACCTCCCCCACCTCGCCCACCTCGCCCACCTCGGACGCCACGATCAGCCCGAGCACCAGCCCGTCCGCGACAGGCGAACCCGACACCGGCCTGCCGTTCACCCCGGACACCCCCTCGGCGTCCCCCGCAGCGTCGTCCCCCTCGTCGTCAGTGCTGCAGCCCGGCCCGATCAGCATCACCCCACTGCTGCCACGCTCCACGACGGCCACCGGGCACTGAGCCCCCACCGGCGGGTGGGGGCACTGTGGCCCCCCGCCCGCCGGGTCAGCCGGTCCGGTCGAGAACGAAGTCGGCCAGCGACAGCAGCGCGGTCTTCGCCGGGCAGTCCGGCAGTGGTGCCAGGCAGTCGCGTGACCGGGCGGACCAGACAGCGAGTTCCCGGCGGGCGCGGGCCATCCCCTCGTGGCCGCGCAACAGCTCCAGCGCCTCCGCCACCCCGTCATCCGGGTTTCCACCCCCGGCGGCGAAATCGGACGCGATGAGCTCACGCAGTCGCCGGGCCGCCGGATCGTCGGTCTGCAGCGCGTAGAGCAACGGCAGGGTCGGGATGCCCTCGCGCAGGTCCGTCCCCGGGGTCTTGCCGGAGGCCGCCGCGTCCGAGGCGACGTCGATGATGTCGTCGGAAAGCTGGAAGGCCACCCCGAACATCTCACCGAACGTGGCCAGTGTGTCCACGGTGATCGGATCGGCGCCGGCGAGCATCGCACCGAGCCGGCCCGAGGTGGCGATCAGCGAGGCGGTCTTCTCCCGCACGACCCGCAGGTAGTGCTCGACGGGATCCTCACCGCCGGACGGCCCGATGGTCTCCCGGATCTGCCCCTCGCACAGGGTCGCGATGGTGCGGGCGAGGATGCGTGTCGCCTCCGGGCCCAGATCCGCGGTGATGTCCGAGGCGCGGGCGAACAGGTAGTCGCCGGTGAGGATGGCGACGGTGTTCGTCCACCGGGCGTTGGCCGAGGCCGCCCCCCGGCGCCGCGGCGCCTCGTCCATCACGTCATCGTGGTACAGGGTCGACAGATGGGTCAGCTCGATCGCGACGGCCGCGGGAACCACTCCGGGGGCCTGCGGATCGGCGAACTGCGCCGCCAGCAGCACGACGATCGGGCGGAACCGTTTACCTCCCGCGTCGACGAGATGCCTGGAGGTCTCGGTGACGAAGCTGAACTCGCTGCGCACCGAGGCACGCAGCAGCTCCTCCACCTCAGCGAGACCTGCTCGCACGGCTTTTTCGAGATCAGGATCGGTCCTGATCCCCACGACGTCCAGCCCGATAGCGCTCATACCACCGTCAGCGTACGAAGCCGGACGACGCCGCGGTGTTCGCCAGGTCGAGAAGAGGCTGTGGCGCTACTCCCAGGACGAGTGTCGCGAGCGTGCCGATACCCGCCGTAGCGAAGGTGAGGGTGGGTCGGGTGATCACCACGGGCCCGTCCGCGAGCGGCTCGGAGAAGAACATCAGCACGATCACCCGCACGTAGAAGAACGCCGCGATCGCGCTGCAGACCAGTGCGACCACGACCAGCGGGGTGGCGTCTCCCTCGATCGCCGCCTGGAACACCGCGAACTTGCCGGTGAACCCGCTGGTGAGCGGAATGCCGGCGAGGGCCATCAGCAGGAACGAGAACACCCCGGCCAGCAGCGGTGAGGTGCGGCCCAGCCCCCGCCACTGGGACAGGTCGCTGGCCTCCCCGTCGGACGTGCGCACCAGCGAGATGACGGCGAACGCGGCGATCGTGGTGAAACCGTAGGTCACCAGGTAGAACATCGCGCCGCGCAACCCGTCGGTGTTGGTGCCGGCGAGGCCGACCAGCAGGAAGCCGGCGTGGGCGATCGCCGAGTAGGCGAGCATCCGCTTGATGTCACGCTGGGTGAGCGCGAGCACCGCACCGACGACCATGGTGAGGATGGCGACCGTCCACAGCACGGGCCGCCAGTCCCAACGCAGCGGTCCGAAGGCGATGTAGAAGACCCGCAGGATCGCCCCGAAGGCGGCCACCTTCGTCCCCGCGGCCATGAACGCGGTCACCGGCGTCGGCGACCCCTGGTAGACGTCCGGGGTCCAGGAGTGGAACGGCACGGCGCCGATCTTGAAGAACAGCCCGACCGCGATGAGCCCGACCGCGAGGTACAGATAGGCGTCGGTCCTGCCGGTCGTACCGACCGCGGTGGCGATCTTCCCCAGTTCGACGCTGCCGGCGTACCCGTAGGCGAACGCGAGGCCGTAGAGGAAGAACGCCGAGGAGAACGCGCCCAGCAGGAAGTACTTCATCGCGGCCTCCTGCGAGAGCAGGCGCCGTCGGCGCGCCAGGCCCGCCAGCAGGTACAGCGGCAGCGAGAGGATCTCCAGCGCGACGAACATCACCAGCAGGTTGTTCGACGCGACGAACAGCATCATGCCGGTGACCGAGAACACCATCAGCGGGTAGGCCTCGGTCTGCATGTCGGCTGACGTCCGTGCCGCCGTCGACCCCTTCGACCCGGGAGTGATCGCGGCCGAGGCGACGATCGCACCGCCGGCCGAATCCAACTGCCGTTCGGCGACCAGCAGCACCGACAGCAGCGCGAACACCAGGATCGTGCCCTGCATGAACAGTGCCGGAGCGTCGATGGCCACCGCGTTCGCGGCGAGCAGCGCGTGCCGTCCGTGCAGGACCGCCACCGCGACGAACGCGGCGATGAACCCGCCGGCCGCGAGCACCGGCTGGATCACCCGGCGGGCCTCCCGCTGCGCGAAGGCGTCGACGAGCACCCCGATCAGCGCCACCACGAACACGATGAGCAGCGGGCTGAGCGAGGAGTACTCGATCGACGGCGGGGTGATCTTCTCGGTCTGCGCGAGCAGGCTGGCGCTCACGAACGGCCTCCGGGCTGGACGGTGACGGGATGGGTCGGGGCCGGATCGGACTTGCCGACGTCGGTGTAGGTCGCCGTGACCGTCGGCCGGATGATGTCGATCAGCGGCTTCGGGTACACCCCGAGCCCGATGATCAGTGCGATCATCGGTGCGACGACGGCCTTCTCCCGCCAGGACAGATCGGGCAGCGTCCGGTTGGCCTCGTGGGTGATCGGGCCGGTCATCGTCCGCTGGTACAGCGACAGGACGTAGATCGCCGCCAGTACGATGCCGGCGGTGGCGACGATCGCCAGCGCCTTGTTGTAGGTGAACGTGCCGACCAGGACCAGGAACTCGCTGACGAAGCTGTTCGTGCCCGGCAGCGCCAGCGACGACAGACCAGCGATGAGCATCGTTCCCGCCAGCACCGGTGTCACCTTCGCCAGTCCGCCGTAGGCGCCGATGTCGGCCGTGCCGCGGCGGGCGATGAGGAAGCCGACGACCAGGAACAGCAGTCCGGTGGAGAGCCCGTGGTTCACCATGTAGAGCACGGCGCCGGTACCGGCCTGGCTGGTGAAGGCGAACAGGCCGAGCGCGATGAACCCGAAGTGGGCCAGCGAGGTGTACGAGACCAGCCGTTTCATGTCCCGTTGCCCGATCGCGAGCAGCGCCCCGTAGAAGATTCCGATGATCGCCAGGGCCAGCACGAGTGGCGCGAAGTAGTCCGACGCGTCCGGGAACAGCGGGATGCAGTAGCGGATCAGGCCGAACGTGCCCACCTTGTCCAGCAGGCCGACGAGCAGCACCGCTCCCCCGACCGGCGCCTGCGCACCGGCATCGGGCAGCCAGGTGTGGAACGGGAACAGCGGCGCCTTGATGGCGAACGCGACGAAGAAGCCGAGGAACAGCAGCTTCTGCACACCCGGGGTGATGTCGAGTTGGCGCAGCAGGGCGAAGTCGAACGTGCCGCTGCCCAGCTGCTCGGCGGACACGACGTACAGCCCGATCACCGCGGCGAGCATGAGCAGCCCGCCCAGCAGGCTGTAGATCAGGAACTTCACCGCCGCGTACGAACGCTGCGCCTGCTGCCCCGCCGGCCCGAAGCTCCCGATCAGGAAGTACATCGGAATCAGGATCGCCTCGAAGAAGACGTAGAACAGGAACACGTCGGTCGCGGCGAACACCCCGACCAGCCCCGCCTCCAGCACCAGCAGCAACGCGCAGAACACCGGCACCGACCGCCGCGGCGCCGCAACCGCGTCCACCGCTGGAACCGCGTCCACCACCGGCGCCGGCGGCACCGCCACCAGCACCGCCGTCCCCCCACCCCCGGTACCAGGATCGCCGCCAGGACCGCTGCCACCGCCATCACCCGGCACGACCCCACCGGACGGCCCGTCCGGCCCGGACGGCCTGGCCGGCCCGTCCGGTTCGCTGTCGAACTCGTCCCAGGACGACAGCACCACGACCGGTACCAGCAGCGCGGTCAGCAGGATCAGCACCAGCGAGATGCCGTCCGCTCCGACCGCGTAGGAGATGCCGAAGGTGGGGATCCAGTCGTAGCGCTGGGCGAACTGGAAGCCGGCCCGGTTCGGGTGGTAGGCGAACGTCGCCAACACCGCGAGCACCAGCACCACCAGGGTGACGGCGAGGGTGAGCTGCTTGGCCTGGGTCGCGAGCCGCCGCGGGAAAGCGGCGACGACGACCGCGGCGACGGCCGGGACAAGCAGCAGAATCGTCAGCCAGGGCACCGAGTTCACGTCAGCCGCCCCACACCAGCAGCAGTGCGCCGACCATCAGGACGGCACCTCCCAACATCGACAGAGCGTAGGACCGGACGAAACCGGTCTGCAGGCGGCGCATCCGCCCGGACAGTCCGCCGATGCCGGCGGCGCTGCCCCGCACGAGCCCGTCGACACCGACCAGGTCCAGCCAGACCAGGAAACGGGTCAGGAACTGGCCGGGGCGCATCGCGATGGTCTCGTTCAGGGTGTTCGCGAACAGGTCATGCCGGGCGGCGACCGTCACCAGGGTGACCTCCGCGTCCGGCCGGGCGGTGGCCTCCACCGGACGAGCCTGGTAGCGCAGCCAGGCCGCGGCGCACCCACCGGCGACCACGACGAGGGTGAGCGCGGTCAGCACGATCGGGGAGAACGTGTGCACACCCTCGACCCCTTCGCCGGCGACCGGCTCGAGCCAGTTCTGCATGCTGTGGCCCAGAACGAACAGGCCGCCGGCGAACGTCGAACCGATCGCCAGGATGATCATCGGTCCGGTCATCGTCGGCGGCGACTCGTGTGGATGACGGGCGTCCTCACCCTCACCTGACCAGCGGGGCCGGCCGTGGAAGGTCATCAGGAACAGCCGTGACATGTAGAACGCGGTGATGCCGGCGCCGAGCAGCGCGACCGCGCCGAGCAGGTAACCGGAGGTGCCGCCCTTGTCGAAGGCGGTCTCGATGATGCGGTCCTTGGTGAAGAACCCCGACAGTCCCGGGAACCCGATGATCGCGAGGAACCCCAGGCCGAACGTGGCCCAGGTGATCGGCATGTACCGCCACAGTCCGCCGTAGTGGCGCAGGTCCTGGTCGTCGTCCATGGCGTGGATGACCGACCCGGCACCGAGGAACAGTCCGGCCTTGAAGAAGCCGTGCGCGAGCAGGTGCATAATGCCGATCGCGTAGCCGGCGGGCCCGAGGCCCACCGCGAGGAACATGTAGCCGATCTGGCTGACCGTCGAGTAGGCCAGCACCTTCTTGATGTCGTCGTAGGCGCAGCCGATGACGCAGCCGAGCAGGATCGTGATCGCGCCGATGACGACGACGACGGTGCGGGCCGCCTGCGACTCGTTGAAGATCGGTGCCGAGCGGACGATCAGGTAGACGCCGGCGGTCACCATGGTCGCCGCGTGGATCAGCGCCGA
Source organism: Frankia sp. AgPm24 (assembly GCF_023243055.1). NCBI lineage: Bacteria > Bacillati > Actinomycetota > Actinomycetes > Frankiales > Frankiaceae > Frankia > Frankia sp. AgPm24. The sequence continues at coordinate 33,221 of NZ_JALKFW010000210.1, forward strand.
GATCGGCGTGGGACCCTCCATGGCGTCCGGTAGCCAGGCCTGCAACGGGAACTGGCCGGACTTGCCGCACGCGCCGAGCAGCAGCAGCAGGGCGATCGCGCTGATGGTGCCGTAGCCGACGACGTTCGCCGCCGCGGCGCCGAAGACGTCCGCGTAGCTCGTCGAGCCGACGGTGGCGAACATCAGCATGATCGCGATGGCCAGGCCGACGTCACCGACCCGGTTCATGTAGAACGCCTTGTTCGCCGCGGTGGCCGCGGCCGGCTTGTACTCCCAGAACCTGATCAGCAGGTAGGACGACAGGCCGACGAGTTCCCACCCGGCGTAGAGCGACAGGAAGTTGTTGCCGAGCACCAGCAGCAGCATCGAGGCCAGGAACAGGTTCATGTAGGCGAAGAACTTCCGCCTGGCCGGATCGTGCGCCATGTAGCCGATCGAGTAGATGTGGATCAGCGTGCCGACGCCTGTGATCAGCAGCACGAAGACGATCGAGAGCTGGTCGACGAGCAGGCCGACGTCGACCTGGAAGCCGTTCACCGGAATCCAGGAGAACAGGTGCTGCGAGACCGCCCGGTCCTCTCCGGAGCGTCCGAGCATCGCGGCGAACAGCACCACACCGACGACGAAGCTCAACGCCGCGGCTGCCGTGCCGATCAGATGACCGAACCGGTCGGTGCGCCGCCCGCCGAGCAGCAGCACGGCCGCACCAGCCAGGGGCAGCGCGATGAGCAGCCACGACAGCGAGAACGCGCCGGAGGCGGCGGCGTAGTGAACCGGAGTATGCGTCACTGAAGTCTCGTCCGTTCTTCCGTGATCAGTACTTCAGCAGGTTCACGTCGTCCACCGACGCCGAGCGGCGGGTCCGGAAGATGCTGAGGATGATGGCGAGGCCGATGACGACCTCGGCCGCGGCGACGACCATCACGAAGAACGCCATGATCTGGCCGTCGAGGGTGCCGTGCAGCCGGGAGAAGGTGACCAGGGTCAGGTTCGACGCGTTGAGCATCAGCTCGATCGACATGAACACGACAATGGCGTTGCGCCGCACCAGCACCCCGGCGGTCCCGATCGTGAACAGCAGCGCCGCCAGAATCAGATAGTTCGCCGGATTCACTGCTCATCCCCCTTACCCGCGGCTCCCTTACCCGCGACTCCCTTACCCGCGGCTCCCCTACCGGCAGCCCCGGCCAACGCCGAATCCCCGTCGTTCGCGGCGGGTTCGGGCGACTCAGCGGGTTCGGGCGACTCAGCGGGTTCGGGCGACTCGATGCCCGGGATGCCCCCGATACCCGAGGCCCGCCCGCCGCCGGGTAGCAGCCCCAGCGTGTCCGCCGAGTCGTGGCGGGCGAACACCCCGGGCCCGGGCAGCGGAGTGACCTGCCCGCCGGAGGCGAAGCGCCGCCGCATCCACTCCTGCTGGCCGACCGGGCCGCCGTCACGTTCGCGGTGGCCGAGCACCATCGTCCCGATCGCGGCGACGACCAGCAGCGCCGAGACGGCTTCGAAGACGAACACGTACTGGCTGAACAGCAGCCGCCCGATCGCCTGGACGTTGCCGCCGGTGTTGGCGGTCTCAAGCCCGTCCCCGCGGACGCCGTCGATCGCCGAGCCGATCGGGAAGACCAGCAGCCCGGCGAACCCCAGCCCGAAGATCACCGCGCCGAGCCGTTGCCCGCGGATGGTCTCCACCAGCGAGTCGGACGAGTCGACGCCGACCAGCATCAGCACGAACAGGAAGAGCACCATGATCGCGCCCGCGTAGACGATGATCTGCACGAAGCCGAGGAACGGCGCCTGCTGCAACAGGTAGAACACCGCGACGCAGAACAGGTTCGCCACCAGCAACAACGCCGAGTGCACGGCGCTGCGCACCAGGATCATCCCGAGCGCGGCCAGCACCGCGACCGGCGCGAGGATCCAGAACGTCACCGCCTCCCCGGTGGACGTACTGGTCAGCTCGCCCGCGGCCGTCACCAAGGAGCTCATCGGGTCTGGCCATCGGGCTGGCCATCGGGCTGGTCAGCGCTCTGGCTCGCGACCTGCCAGGGCAGTGGCGCGTCCGGGTCACGCAGGTAGTAGTCGGTCTCGGTCTCGCCGAGGCGCAGCGGATGCGGCGGGGCCTCCATGCCCTCGGCCAGCGGCGCGAGCAGCTGCTCCTTGGTGAAGATCAGGTCCTGGCGGGAGTCGTCGGCGAGTTCGTAGTCGTTCGACATCGTCAGGGCCCGGGTCGGACACGCCTCGATGCACAGCCCGCACAGGATGCAGCGCAGGTAGTTGATCTGGTAGACCCGGCCGTAGCGCTCCCCCGGAGAGAAACGTTCGGTCTCGGTGTTGTCGGCGCCCTCGACGTAGATGGCGTCCGCCGGGCACGCCCACGCGCACAGTTCGCAGCCGACGCACTTCTCCAGCCCGTCCGGATGCCGGTTGAGCTGGTGGCGGCCGTGGAACCGCGGCGCGGTGGCCTTCTTCTCCTCGGGGTACTGCTCCGTCGTCGGCTTCTTGAACATCGTCGAGAAGGTGACGCCAAAGCCCTTGTAGGGATCGAACACGCCCATGTCTCAGCCCTCCTGGCGCGGCTGGTGGTCCACGGCGACGACGGATGCGGGGGTGGCCGTCGGCTGTTGCGGCGGTGGCCACGGAATGTTCTCGAGGCTGGGTGCCTCGGCGAGCTTGCGGCGCTCGGTCTCCTCGAGTTCCCGCTGGTAGCGACCGCCACCGGGATCGATGAGCGCGACTATGACGAGAACACCGACCACCACCCCGATGCCGATCAGCCATGGTGTGCGGTCGTCGACGTCCTTCTGGTAGACCCGGAACACGGCGATGATCAGCACCCAGAGCAGTCCGACCGGGATGAGAACCTTCCACCCGAACGCCATGAACTGGTCGTAGCGCAGCCGCGGCAGTGTGCCCCGCAGCCAGATGAAGAAGAACAGGAACAGCAGCAGCTTGAGCACGAACCAGATGATCGGCACCCAGCCGTGGTCGAGACCGGACAGCCCCGGAATCGGCGGCGGCTGCCAGCCACCGAGGAACAGCGTGGTCGCGATCGCCGAGACGGTGACCATGTTGATGTACTCGGCGAGGAAGAAGAACGCGAACTTGATCGAGCTGTACTCGGTGTGGAATCCGCCGACCAGTTCACCCTCGGCCTCGGGAAGGTCGAACGGCGTCCGGTTCGTCTCGCCGACCATCGAGATCACGTACAGGACGAACGACGGCAGCAACGCGATGTACCACCGTCCCGACTGGCTTTCGACGATCCCGGACGTCGACAGTGTCCCGGCGTACATGAACACCGCGACGAACGACAGGCCCATCGCCACCTCGTAGGAGATGATCTGGGCGGCCGAGCGCAGCGAGCCGAGCAGCGGATAGGTGGAGCCGCTCGACCAGCCGGACAGAATCAGTCCGTACACCCCGAGTGAGGCCGCGGACAGCATGTACAGCACGCTGACCGGCAGGTCTGCGAGTTGCAGCGTGGTGTGCTGCCCGAAGATCGACACCTGCGGTCCGAACGGGATCACCGCGAAGGCGAGGAACGCCGGAATCGCCGAGACGATCGGCGCCAGAACGAAGATCGGCTTGTCGGCCAGCGCCGGGATCAGGTCTTCCTTGAGCATGAGTTTCACGCCGTCGGCGAGGCTCTGCAGCCATCCCCTGGGCCCGTGCCGGTTCGGCCCGATCCGCTGCTGCATCCGCGCGACGACCTTGCGCTCGAACACGATCGCGAACAGCGTCATGAGCAGCAGAAACGCGAAGACCGCCACGGCCTTGACCAGCACCAGCCAGAACGGGTCCTGCCCGAACCCGCTCAGATCCGGGTCCACCGGCGCCGCGAACACCGCCGTGCCCACAGCCCCGTTCACCGCCCTCCCTCCGGCCTGACGCCGTTCACCGACAGCTGGCCGAAGCTGGACGGTGGCAGCCCACTGGCCGCGATCCGCACCACCGCCCCGGCCGACGCCCCCAGCGACCGGCGCACATGCGAGCCGGCCGAATGGGTTGGCACCCAGACCACCCGATCCGCCATCGCGGTCACCGCGCACGCCAGTGTGATCGACCCGTGCCCGGTGGAGACCCGCACCGGCTCCCCGTCGCGCACCCCGATCTCGGCCGCCGTCGCCGCCGAGAGCCGCACCACCGAGGCACGCGCGGTGCCCGCCAGATACGGCTCGCCGGCCAGCAGCACCCCGTCGTCGATGAGCTGATGCCAGCTGGCCAGCACCGCCTCACCCACGCCCGGCACCGCCGCCGGCGCGGCGGGTTCCGTCGGTGCCGGCACCCGCGCGATCTGGGAGCCGACCCGTCCGACGCCGCGCAGCTCGCGCGCCGCCGCACCGGTGTCCGGCAGGCGCAGGTCGATGCCCATCTCGGCGGCCAGCAGGTGCAGCACGCGGACATCGGGCAGCGCCGTGGTCGACAGCGCCCGCTGGAACGGCCGCAGCCGTCCCTCCCAGTCGACGAACGACCCGGCCTTCTCCGCCACCGGCGCGACCGGCAGCACCACGTCCGCGATCTCGACGATCGACGAACGCCGAACCTCCAACGACACGCAGAACGGCACCCGGGCCAGCGCCGCCAGCGCCGCCCCCGGGTCCGGCAGATCCTCGGCGTCGACCCCGGCGACCAGCACCGCGTCCAGCCGGCCGCCGACGGCCGCCGCGAGAATCCCGCTGGTGTCCAGTCCCGGCGCTCCCAGCAGCCGCGTCCCCCACACCGCCTCGACCTCGGCCCGCGCGGCGGGGTCGGCCACCGGCCGTCCACCCGGCAGCAGCGAGGGCAACAGCCCCGCCGACACCGCACCCCGCTCGCCCGCCCGCCGTGGCACCCAGGCGAGCGCCGCACCGCTGGCGTCGGCCAACCGCAGTGCCGCGGACAGCAGCCCCGGGATCTGCGCCGCCCGCTCACCGACGAGGATGACCGCGCCGGAGGCCCGCACCGCCCGCGCCGTGGCGGCCAGCGGATCGGTCTCCGAGCCTCCCGCCCCCACCGCCGCGAGCGCGTCGACGATGGCCGGCTCGGCCCCGGGTTCGGCGCTCACCCATGTCGCGTGCAGTTTCGCGAGCCCCCGGCTCACCAGCGGCGCGAGCGCGTGCACCGCCGTGGCCGACTTGTCCGCGGCCTTGCGCAGCCGCAGGAAGACGATCGGGGACTCCTCCTCCGGTTCGAACGCCACCAGCAGCACCGTGGGTGCCGCCTCCAGATCGGCGTAGGTCACCCCGATCCCGGTGCCGGCGACCGCGTGGCCGAGGAACTGCTCCTCCTCGGCCGAATGCGGCCGTGCCCGGAAGTCGACGTCGTTGGTGTTCAGCGCGACCCGGGCGAACTTCGCGTAGGCGTAGGCGTCCTCGCGGGTCAGCCGTCCACCGGCCAGCACCCCGACGCCGTGGCGGCCCCGGCACTCGGACAGTCCCCGCGCCGCGTACTCCAGGGCCTCGCTCCAGGTCGCCTCGACCAGCTGCCCGGACTCGTCATCGCGGATCAGCGGGGTGGTCAGCCGGTCGGCTCCGCGGGCGTAGGTGAACGCGAAGCGGCCCTTGTCGCAGTTCCACTCCTCGTTGACCGCCGGGTCGTCGCCGGCCAGCCGCCGGGTGACCCTGCCGCGCCGATGGTCGGTACGCAGGCTGCACCCGGACGCGCAGTGCTCGCAGGCCGTCGGGGTGGAGACCAGGTCGAACGGGCGGGCCCGGAACCGGTAGGCGGCGCTGGTCAGCGCGCCCACCGGGCAGATCTGCACGGTGTTGCCGGAGAAGTAGGACGAGAACGGTTCCCCGTCGCTGATCGCGACCTGCTCGTCGGCGCCCCGCTCGAACAGTTCGATGAACGGGTCCCCGGCGATCTGCGCGGAGAACCGGGTGCACCGCGCGCACAGCACGCAGCGTTCCCGGTCGAGCAGGATCTCGGTGGAGATCGCCAGCGGCTTCGGGTAGGCCCGTTTGGTCTCCCTGAACCGCGAGGACGCGCCACCGTTGGCCATCGACTGGTTCTGCAGCGGGCACTCGCCGCCCTTGTCGCAGATCGGGCAGTCAAGCGGATGGTTGAGCAGCAGGAACTCGATCGTGCCGGCCTGGGCCTTGCGCGCCACCGGGGAGGTGAGCTGGGTGCGGACCACCATGTCGGCGGCGACCGTCGTGGTACAGGCGGCCACCGGTTTGCGCTGGCCCTCCACCTCGACGATGCACTGCCGGCAGGCGCCGACCGGGTCGAGCAGCGGATGGTCACAGAACCGCGGGATCTCGATGCCGAGCAGTTCGGCCGCCCGGATGATCAGGGTGCCCTTGGGCACGCTGACCGGCTGCCCGTCGACGTTGAGCGAGACTAGATCTGCTGCCGGGGTCGTTGGCGCGACGGTCATGGTGTCAGTGCGCTCCCGCGTAGGCCCCCGTCGGGGCTGCTGTCCGGTTTCGTGGTCACCGCGCTCACCGGGATGAACTCGTCCCGGAAGAACTTGATCCCCGACACGATCGGCGAGGTGGCCCCGTCTGCGAGGGCGCAGAACGCCCGGCCGAAGATGTTGTCGCAGGCGTCGACGAGGGTGTCCACGTCCTGCGCGTCGCCCCCACCGGCCTCGATCCGCTTGAGGATCTTCACCATCCAGCTGGTGCCCTCGCGGCACGGCGTGCACTTGCCGCACGACTCGTGCGCGTAGAACTCGGTGAGCCGGCGCACCACCTTGAGCATGTCCGTCGTCTCGTCCATGATCATCAGTGCGGCGGTGCCGAGCAGCGAGCCGGCCTCCTGCATGCCCTCGAAGTCCAGCGGCGCGTCGAGGTGGTCGGCGGTGAGCATCGGCGTGGACGAGCCACCCGGTGTCCAGGCCTTCAGCCGGCGCCCCCCGCGCACCCCACCGGCGAGCTCCAGCAGCTCCCGCAGCGTGGTGCCCATCGGCGCCTCGTACTGGCCCGGCCGGGTCACGTGCCCGGACAGACTGTAGATCTTCGGTCCGGGCGACTTCTCCCGGCCCATCGATCTGAACCAGTCCGCGCCGTGGTTGACGATGAACGGCACGCTGGCGATCGTCTCGACGTTGTTCACCACGGTCGGCGACGCGTACAGCCCGTGGGTGGCCGGAAACGGCGGTCGCAGCCGCGGCTGCCCGCGCCGTCCCTCCAGCGAGTCCAGCAGCGCCGTCTCCTCGCCGCAGATGTACGCCCCCGCCCCGGAGTGCACCACCAGGTCAAGATCGAAACCGCTGCCGAGGATGTCGCGCCCGAGGAACCCCGCCGCGTACGCCTCGGCCACGGCCGCCCGCATCCGCCGGGCCGCGTGCACCAGCTCACCGCGCAGGTAGACGTACGCCTGGTTGGCCCGCACCGCGTACGCGGCGATCACGATGCCCTCGATCAACGAGTGCGGATCGGCCTTCATCAGCGGCGCGTCCTTGCAGGTCCCCGGCTCCCCCTCATCGGCGTTGATGACCAGGTAGTGCGGCTTGCCGTCGCCCTGTGGGATGAAGCCCCACTTCATCCCGGTGGGGAAACCCGCGCCGCCCCGCCCGCGCAGCCCGGAGTCCTTCACCAGTTTGATCAGGCTGTCCGGGTCGCCGGCCAGCGCCGTGCGCAGCGCGACGTACCCGTCCAGACGGCGGTAGGTGTCGATCGTCCACGACTCCGGCGTGTTCCAACGCCGGGTGAGAACCGGAGTGACGGGCATCCTCAGCTCCCCTTCGCCTCGGCGCCCGCCGGCGCCTGCTCGGCAGTCCACCCAGCGGCCTCGGCCAGCAGCAGGCCAGCCACCGACGGCTGCCCGACTCCCGGCCCGGCGACTCCCTCTGGTCGCGGGTCGGCGAACCCGGCGAGCTGGCGGGAGACCTCCGCGAACGAGCACAGCGGCCCGCCCCGCGTCGGCGCCGGCCGCTGCCCCGCGCGCAGACCCTCGACGATGGCCTGCGCACTGTCCGCGTCGACCTGGTCGTAGAACTCGTAGTTCACCGTCAGTACCGGCGCGTAGTCGCAGGCCGCGAGGCACTCGGCGTGTTCGAGCGTGATCTGGCCATCCGGCGTCGTCTCGTCATGCCCGACCCCGAGCTGCTCCCTGATCCGGTCGTAGACGTCGTCCCCGCCCAACAGCGCACAGGACAGGTTCGTGCAGACCGAGACGAGGTACTCGCCGACCGGATGGCGCTTGTACATGGTGTAGAAGGTCGCGACCGCGCCGACCTCGGCGGCGGTGAGGCCAAGCCGCTCGGCGCAGAACGCGACACCCTCGGTGGTCACACAGTTCTGCTCGGCCTGCACCAGGTGCAGCAGTGGCAGCAGCGCCGAACGCGACCGGCCGGCCGGATAACGGGCGATGATCTCCGCCGCCGCGGCGTGGGTCTCCGGTGAGAACGTCATCAGCGGTCCACTCCCCCGAGCACCGGGTCGACCGAGGCCACCCCGACGATCACGTCCGCCACCTGGCCACCCTCGGTCAGCGCCGGCACGGCCTGCAGGTTGACGAAACTTGGATCGCGCACATGCACGCGGAACGGCCTGGTCCCGCCGTCGGACACCACGTGGTAGCCAAGCTCGCCGCGGGGCGACTCGACCTGGGTGTACACCTGCCCCGCCGGCACCCGGAACCCCTCGGTGACCAGCTTGAAGTGGTGGATGAGCGCCTCCATCGAGGTGCCCATGATCTTTCGGATGTGCTCGAGGGAGTTACCCATCCCGTCCGAGCCGATCGCCAGCTGCGCCGGCCAGGCGATCTTCTTGTCGGCGACCATGACCGGCCCCGGCCGCAGCCGGTCCAGACACTGCTCGACGATCTTCAGCGACTCGCCCATCTCGTTGAGTCGCACCAGGTACCGGGCGAACGAGTCGCCGTCGAGCTCGGTCGGCACATCGAACTCATAGGTCTCATAGCCGCAGTACGGCATCGTCTTGCGCAGGTCCCAGGGCAACCCAGCCGCCCGCAGCACCGGGCCGGTGACCCCGAGCGCGATGCATCCGGCGGCGTCGAGGATGTTGACGTCCACCATCCGGGCCTTCCAGATCGGCTGCCCGGTGAGCAGCCGGTGGTACTCCTCGATCCGCTTGGGCATCTCCAGGAGGAACTCGCGGATCGCCCGATCGGCCCCGTCCGGCAGGTCCTGCGCGAGGCCACCGGGCCGGACGAACGCGTGGTTCATCCGCAGCCCGGTGATCAGCTCGAGAAGGTCGAGCACCTTCTCCCGCTCCCGGAAGCCGAAGATCATCGCGGTGGTGGCGCCGAGTTCCATGCCGCCGGTCGCCAGCCACACCAGGTGGGACGCGATCCGCTGCAGCTCCATCACCAGTACCCGGATCACCGTGGCCCGTTCGGGGATCTGCTCGGTGATGCCCAGCAGCCGCTCCACCGACAGGCAGTACGCGGTCTCGTTGTACAACGGCGACAGGTAGTCGGCCCTGGTCAGGAAGGTGACCGCCTGCGTCCAGGTCCGGTACTCGCAGCTCTTCTCGATCCCGGTGTGCAGGTAGCCGATGACCAGTCTGGTCTCGGTGACCGTCTCGCCCTCGATCTCCAACACGAGTCGCAGCACCCCATGGGTGGACGGATGCTGCGGCCCCATGTTGACGACGATGCGCTCGGCCTCCTGCTCGCCGTGCCCAAGCACATCCTCCCAGTCACCACCGGTGACCGTATAGACCCGCCCGCTCCCGGACTCGGCATAGCCAGCCTCATAGGGCTGGGACGTCGTCGTCATCGCGCACCTCGGATCACGAGTAGCTCCGGCGCTCGTCCGGTGGGGGGATCGTGGCGCCCTTGTAGTCGACCGGGATGCCGCCCAGCGGGTAGTCCTTGCGCTGCGGATGCCCGATCCAGTCGTCGGGCATCATGATCCTGGTCAGGCCGGGATGCCCGGTGTAGACGATGCCGAACAGGTCGTAGGCCTCCCGCTCGTGCCAGTCCGCGGTCGGCCACACCGATGTCAGACTCGGCAGCGTCGGGTCGTCGTCCCCGACGCTGACCTCGACCCGCAGCCGGCGGCGATGGGTCATGGACGTCAGATGCACCACCGAGTGCAGCCGCCGTCCGGTGAGATCGGCCGGGTAGTCCACCCCGGACAACGACGACAGCAGCTCGAAGCGCAGCCCCGGATCGTCACGCAGGGTCTGTGCCAGCGCCAGCAGCGCCTCGCGCCGCACATACAGCGTCAGTTCCCCGCGATCGACCACGGCCCGCTCGACTGCCTCGCCGAGCTGCGGAAAGACCCGCTCAAGGGTGTCGTAGACGGTGTTCGCGTCGGCGTCGACGAAGGGCCGCTCGCTGCTGGTGAGCACCGGAACCGGCGCCACCAGCCCCCCGAACCCGGAGGTGTCGCCCGTCCCACCGGCGCCGAAGGCGTCCTGGCGCAGGCCCGGCCCGCGCGCCTGCCCGCCGGCCGCGACCGGTTCGCCGGCCGCGACCAGTTCGCCGGCCGCGTCCTGCGGCGTACCGTTCTCGCCGCTCATGAGCGCGACTCGGCAGGGCCGGACTCGTCGCTGGGCGCCGGGTCGATCGGCGCCCGCTTGTCCCGACCGAACACCGAGGTCGGCGTGACCGCCGCGGGCCGCCGAGCGTCGAAGTCCGCGTCGACCCCACCCCGGCCGGTGGTCGCTGGCGCACCGGCTGGAATCTCGAACCGCTTGCGGTCGTTGACCGACAGCGTGCGCGTGTCGAGCGCCCCCGCCGGCAGCCCCGCCCGCGCGGTGGCCACGTCGATCGGCTTCGGGTACGGCGAGTCACCCGGCTCGGTCCAGGCGGTCTGCCCGCTGACCGGCCCGGCGAGGATCTTCTCGTGCAGCTTGAGGATCGCGTCCATCAGCATCTCCGGCCGCGGCGGGCAGCCCGGCAGGTACATGTCGACCGGAACGATGTGGTCGACGCCCTGCACGATCGCGTAGTTGTTGAACATGCCGCCGCTGGACGCGCACACGCCCATCGACAGCACCCACTTCGGGTTCGGCATCTGGTCGTAGATCTGGCGCAGCACCGGCGCCATCTTCTGGCTGACCCGGCCGGCGACGATCATCAGGTCGGCCTGCCGGGGACTGGCCCGGAACACCTCCATGCCGAACCGGGACAGGTCGTAACGGCCGGCTCCGGTCGACATCATCTCGATCGCGCAGCAGGCCAGACCGAACGTCGCAGGCCACAGCGAGGAGCGGCGGGACCAGTTCGCGAGCTTCTCGACGCTCGTCAGCAGAATGCCGCTCGGCAGTTTCTCCTCTAGTCCCATTCCAGACCTCCCCGGCGCCATTCGTACGCATACGCGACGAAGATCGTCGCCATGAACAGCGCCATCGCACCGAGCCCGAACACCGCGAGACTGTCGAACGCGACCGCCCACGGGAACAGGAAGATGATCTCGATGTCAAAGACGATGAAGAGCATCGCGGTGTTGTAGTACTTCACCGGGAACCGCTGCGGGCCGGCCGGCGCCGGGGAGGGTTCGATGCCACACTCGTAGGCGTCGATCTTCGCCCGGTTGAACCTACGCGGGCCGGTCAGCGCACCGGCCGCAACGGAACCGACCGCGAACAGCGTCGCGATCGCCATCAGTACGAGGATCGGCACGTAGTTCGAAAGCATGCCGAACTCCTCCCCTTCAGAAGAGTGTTACCGGATGTTTTCTGGGGTCCAGCTTCCGGGCGCGGCTCACCGCGCGCTCTCGCCGCGAATGCTCTCGCCGCAGGCGCTGTCGGCTCCGGCGGCGCCCGCCGCACGGCCCCCCCGCTGGCCTCCCCGCCGGCACAACACGTCGATCCAGCCCACCTGGGACCTGGCCGGACCGACCCGGGTAACACGTCAGGCCGCGGGGGCGAGGCGGGTCATCGCATTGATCAGTCGGTCCATCGCATCCCCTCCCCGAGGGTCGGTCAGATTTGCCATGATCTTCAGCAGGAACCGCATGAGCAGCGGCCGCGGCAGACCGTACTTCGCCCCGAACGCCATCACCGTGGGATTCCCGATAAGCTGCACAAAGTAACGCCCAAGGGTATAGTAACCCCCGTATCGGGCGCGCATCAGTTCCGGATAGTGCGACAGCGCGCGTTCCCGCGCCGGCCCCTGCGCCCGAGCCAGTGCCTGGACGGCGACCTCCGCCGCATACCGGCCCGATTCCAGTGCATAGGCGATGCCCTCGCCGTTGAACGGATTAACCATGCCGCCGGAATCGCCGACCAGCAGGACACCATCCCGGTAGTGGGGGGTACGACTGAAACCCATCGGCAGCGCACTGCCGCGCACCGGCCCGGTCGCGTTCTCCTCGACGAAGCCCCATTCTGGCGGCAGCGCCGCCAGCCAGCGGCGCAACAGATCCTGGTAGTTCGTGTTCTGGAACGCGCTGGTCGTGTTGAGCAGACCCAGCCCCACGTTGCTGGTACCGTCACCCACCCCGAAGATCCACCCGTAGCCGGGCAGCAGCCGGCTCTCCCGCGGCCGCCCCTCCCACAGTTCCAGGTGCGACTCGAGATGGTCGTCGTGCGTGCGGGTGCTGCGGTAGTAACGGCGCACCGCGACCCCGAGCGGCCGATCCTCCCGCCGCCGGATGCCCATCGCCAGGGCGATCCGCGCGCTGTTGCCGTCCGCCGCGACGACCAGTGGCGCCCGGTAGGTCACCGGCTCGCGGTCCGGACCGGTACGTGCCCGCACCCCGACCACGCGGCCGCTGCGCTCGTCGACCACCGGCGCGGTGACGGACGTGCTCTGCGACAGCCGCGCCCCCGCCTTCTCGGCGTGCCGGGCGAGCAGTTCGTCGAAGTCGAGCCGGGGCCGCACCAGACCGTAGCCAGGCCAGTTGGCCAGTTCCGGCCAGGGAAGTTCGAGCCGGACGTTGCCCCCGACGATGCGCAGCCCCCGGTTGCGCGCCCACCCCGCGGACTCGGACGTGTCGATGCCCATCTCGATGAGGCTGCGCACGGCGCGCGGCGTCAGCCCGTCACCGCAGACCTTCTCCCGCGGGAAGACGGTCTTCTCCAGCAGCAGGACGTCCAGCCCCGTACTGGCGAGGTGATAGGCGGCCGACGAACCGCCGGGCCCGGCTCCCACCACGATGACATCGGCGTCGGCCGTCCCACTGCCGCCGCTGCCGCCGCCGTCGGTGCCTGCCGTTGCCTTCGCCACCAGCACTCCGGATCTCTACCGAGGGATCGCTACCGATCGCTACCGAGGATGGTCCGTTCGGGCCGCTCGTGAAATTCTTCACGAGCACCCCCGGCGAGTGTAGGCCCTACGCAGGCCAATCGCACCAACCAGGACGCGGAGATGGCTGGACGAGTCGAATTCGAACACCGGGCGACCACTCCCAGCAATAACGATCACCCGTCAGTAACTTTCACGCCCCAAGCCATCCGTACCAGCCTGGTATAATCCCCAGCTCAGCCGGCGTACCCCCGGTGCAGCGCGACAACCCCGCCGGTGAGGTTGCGCCATCCCACCCGCGTCCACCCGGCGTCCCGCAGCAGGTCGGCCAGATCGGCCTGCGCCGGCCAGGCCCGGATCGACTCCGCCAGGTAGACGTAGGAGTCAGGGCTACTGCTCACCGCCCGAGCCACCCGCGGCAGCGCCCGCATCAGGTACTCCAGGTAGACCGTTCGCCACGGCCGCCATACCGGCCGGGAGAACTCGCAGACCACGAGGACACCCTCCGGTCTGGTCACCCGCCGCAGCTCCGCCAGGCACCGCCGGGTGTCAGCCACGTTGCGCAGCCCGAAGGAGATCGTCACCCGATCGAACACCGCATCCGGAAACGGCAGCGCCAGCCCGTCGCCCGCGGACAGCACCAGCCGCCCCGCCGACAGCTCCAGCGGCCGCTGGCCCAGCCGCCGCTGTCCCTCCCGCAACATGCCCAGCGAGAAGTCACAGGCCACGACATCGGCCCCCGCCTCGGCGAAGGCCCGCGAGGACGTCGCCGTACCCGCCGCGAGATCCAGCACCCGTAGCCCCGGGCGCAGCTCCAACGCGGCCGCCGCCGCACTCCGCCAGACCCGGTCCAGACCACCGCTGAGGACGGCGTTGGTCAGGTCATAGCGTCCGGCGACCCCGTCGAACATCGCCGCGACCTCCCGCGGCGCCTTGTCCAGCCCCGCCCGGCTCACGGCGCCACCGCCCCGATCCGCGCGAGCGCCGCCGGCGCCGCCACCCCCGCGGCCCGCTCGACCGCGTCCCAGTCGGTCGCCTCGCCGAGCCTGCGCAGCCCCACCCGGACCGGCTCCTCGCACAGCGCCCCCGCGACCCCCGCCGCGTACAGCTCCCGGGCCGGCACACCCAACCCGGCGGCCACCGCGTACTCGGTCTCCAGGTCGGTGCCGAACATCGCCGGATCGTCGGTGCCCAGCGAGCACGCCACCCCCGCGGCCCGCAGCTCGGCCAGTGGATGCTCCTCCAACGTCGTCACCGACCGTGTCCGCAGATTCGACACCGGACACACGTCCAGCACGACCCCCTCGTCAGCGAGGCGCCGCACGAGCGCCGGATCCTCGATCGCCCGCACCCCGTGCCGGATCCGCCGGGCCCCCAACGTGTCCAACGCCCCCCGCACCGACTCGACCCCCACCGTCTCTCCCGCGTGTGGGACCGCCGCCAGCCCCGCCCCGCGCGCCCGCGCGAAGACCGGTGCGAACGGCTCCGGCGGATGCCCCACCTCCGGCCCGCCGAGCCCGAGTCCGACGATGAGCCGCTCGGGATCCCTGCGCGCGAACCGCGCCGACCAGTCCGCCACCTCCATCGCCGCGTCCACCGGCAGGACCCGGTCGATGTCCGGTGTCAACCGCACCTGGACGCCGTACCGTGCCTCGGCCTCGAGCGCACCGTCCAGATAGCCGTGAAAGATCTCCTCGACCCGCACCCCGCGGTGCACCCGGTACCAGGGCGAGAAGATGCCCTCCACGTACACGGCACCGGCCGCCGCCGCCTGCGCGGCGTAGTCCACCACCACCTGGCGGAAGTCGGCCTCGGTGCGCATGACGTTCGTCGTCATCACCCAGACCTGGATGAAATGACTGAAGTCGCGAAACCGGTAGAGCTCCGTGAGTTCCGCCTCCGTGCGCACCGGCAACGCCTCGTTGTTGCGCCGGGCCATCGCCAGCAGGGTCGCCGGCCGTACCGTCCCCTCAAGATGGACGTGTAGTTCGATCTTCGGCCCGGTAACCGTGGGGGCCACCGTCACGTGGTGCTGACCAGCGGCAGTGCCGTCGAGGAGAAGTGCGAGGCGACGCGGTCATCGACCGGGTCGAGCGTCGGGTCACGATGCACGACCAGATGCCGGTAGAGCGTGTCCCGCTGCGCCGGGATGCGCCCGGCCGTGCGGATCAGCGAGATCAGCTCGGACCGGTTCGTCCGATGCCGCGCCCCCGCCGCCGACACGACGTTCTCCTCCAGCATCACCGACCCGAGATCATCCGCCCCCATGTGCAGGGTGAGCTGCCCGACCTCCTTGCCGGTGGTCAGCCACGAACCCTGCAGGTGGGCGATGTTGTCGAAGAACAGCCGCGCGACGGCGACCAGCCGCAGGTACTCCAGCGTCGTGGCCTGGGTCCGCCCACCCAGGTGGTTGTTCTCCGGCTGGTACGTCCACGGAATGAACGAACGGAACCCCCCGGTGCGATCCTGCACCTCACGGATCATCCGCAGGTGCTCGATCCGCTCGGCGTTCGTCTCCCCCGTACCCATCATGAACGTCACCGTCGACTCGACGCCGAGCCTGTGCGCCGTCTCCATCACCGACAGCCACACGTGCCCCGGCTCCTTCAGCGGTGCGATCGCCCGCCGAGGACGCTCGGTGAGAATCTCCGCCCCCGCGCCGGCGAAACTGTCCAGCCCCGCATCCCGCAGCCGGACGATGGCCTGCTCCACCGTGATGCCCGAGGTCCGGGAGATGTGCATGACCTCGCTGGCACCCAACGAGTGCAGCGTGAGCTGCGGATACGCCGCCTTGATCGCCGAGAACGTCTGCTCGTACCACTCGATGCCGAACTCGGGATGGTGCCCGCCCTGCAGCATGATCTGGGTCGCGCCCAGCTCGACCGCCTCACCACACTTGGTGATGAGATCGTCGACGTCGCGGACCCAGCCCTCCTCGTGCTTCGGCGCGCGGAAGAACGCGCAGAACCGGCAGGCCGTCACGCAGACGTTCGTGTAGTTGATGTTCCGGTCAATGATGTACGTCGCGATCCCATCGGGATACCGCCGTCGCCGTACCGTGTCCGCCGCGCCACCCAGCGCATGCAGGGGTGCGCGTGTGTAGATCAGCAGCGCCTCCTCAGGTGAGATGCGCCCACCCTCGGCCGCCCGCTCCAGGATTTCGCGGATCTCGCGGGCCTCACCCCCCGCGCCGCCGTCGCCCCGACCCACCGGAATCTCGCCGTCGACATCCACAACACTCACTCCAGGATCGTACGACCTGCCCTCCCACCAACGGGCCGAGTCGCCCCGCCAGCTACCTCACCCGCCACACGACCCAGCCCCGCCCAGCGCAGCGCAGCGCAGCCCAGCCCAGCCCAGCCCAGCGCAGCCGACGGTTCCGCGGAACCGCGACCGCCCACCTGCACGTCCCAGCCCACCAGCACGAGAAGTCAGTGCCGTGTTGGCGCGCCGACACCGGTCCCGATCCGACCGCCGGACTGTTCCGCGGAACCGCGGACGCCCACCAGAGCCGCACATCTCACTACCAACTGCCACCAGGCGCTACCGGCGACTACCGGGACCGGGACCGGGACCGGGACCGGCAAGGCCTCGAGGCGGTTCCGCGGAACCAGGGTCGAGCTGTTCGATCTGACGTTCGAAAATATTCGCTCACATGGTCGAAAAATTCCGCGCCGCGTGAGACACTGAATCTGTCAGCAACCACCCGATCCTCACCCCTGAACCGGTGATGACCATGACGGACAGCCCCAGCCCTGCGCTCGATCCCGAGCAGGCCCCTCTTGATGACGTCGCCCAAGCCCTACGTCGCTGGTCCGTGCGCCTCGCTAAGGCCAGCCACATCTGGTTGACCGCCATCGCCGCCTTCGACCGTCGTGAGGGCTGGACCGAACTCGGTGTCCGGTCCTGCGCCCACTGGCTCGCCCTCCATTGCGGCCTGGATCTACGCACTGCTCGCGAGCACCTCGCCACGGCCCATGCCCTGTCCCGGCTTCCGTCCTTGAGGGCCGCATCCGCCGCCGGCCTGCTGTCCTACTCCAAGCTGCGCGCGGTCACCCGCGTTGCCACTCCCGACAGCGAGGCCGACTGGCTGGACCGCGCCCTCAGAAACACCGCCAGCCGCCTCGAGCGTCTCGTCTCCCGCCGCAGCCAGCAGGCCGCCGACCCCGCGAAGCTGCGCGCTGCCCGCGCCCTCTCCTTCAGCCACAACCCCGACGGCACCATCCGCCTGACCGCCACGCTCGCCCCCGACGACGCCGCCATCCTCATCGCCGCCATCGACGCCGCTCACGCGAGCCTCGAGGCGAACAGCGGCTCCGAGCCCGTCGGCCCGCCCGCCGACGGCGACTTCGCCCAGGCCCCACGCGGGCGCGCCCAGGATGCCGATGCCCTCATCGCGCTCGCCGAGGCGTTTCTTCACCACAACGCCCCGGCCCTCCAGGACTCCCCGCACGCCCTCACCGTCCATCTCACTGCCCCCGACGTCGGCGACGAGCCCGCGCAGGAAGAGTCCCGTCCGCCGATCTCCGATGACGAGCAGGAGCGGCAGGAGAGGGAAGTCGACGAAGACGAGGGCGAGGTGCAGGAGCCGGTCCGCCCGCCCAGCCGCTTTCCCCCGGGCATCGCCGCTGTCCTGGGTTGGGGCATCGGGCTACCGCCCGCCATGGTCAGCCGCCTCGCCTGCGACACCATGATCCGCGCCCTGGTCAGCGACCCCCAGCGCAATCCCCTGCATCTCGGTCGCCGCCGCCGCCATCCCACACGCCGTGTGCGTGACGCCGTCTACGCCCGAGATCAGGGAATCTGTCAGTTCCCGGGCTGTGACCACACTCGGTGGCTTCAGATACATCACTGCCACGAGTGGCACGCGGACAAGGGCGAAACGAACGTCGAGCTGCTCCTGCTCATCTGCGGCGCCCACCACCGCGCCATCCACGACCAGGGCCTCACTGCTCATCGGGATCACGACGGAACGGTCACTGTCCGTGCCCCTGATGGGCAATGTCTGCGGAGCAGCCCCCGGAACGTGCCGAGCCCCAGCGTCGTCAATCTCGACGATCCGGTTCTCTGCGATGAAGACGGCCATGGGCTCACCGTCTGAACAGGCGAAAGGCGGGCACGCGCGATCCGGCGCATGCCCGCCTCACCGATGGAGAGAGACCGGCTGTAGATCAGTGGCCGGGGTTCGAGCCCGGGCCGTCTCGTCCGGTGCCGGGAGCGACATCCGTCTCGTAGCCGCTGGTCGGCATAGCGGGCGGATTCGGGCCGGGGCTGGGGCTGCCGTGGGAGTGGGCGCGGTTGGTGACCTTCGCCTGCATGTCCTTGATCTTCTGCCGGTTCTCGGGTTTGGTCGCTGCGGCCTTGGCCTTGTCCACCATCTCTCGGGTCTTCGGGCTGTGCAGAAGTTCGTTGATCTTCGTTGTAATGCTCGCCATGGTGTCGGTGTACCTGCCCGACGGCAGGTTTACGCCTGTCGGGGGTGGGCCTCGAAGTCAGCGGCACTAACCGGACGAGGAACCGGTGAAGGGGTCCTTCGCCTGGTTCCACCAGCTGTCCAGGTGATCGTTGACGCTGTCGCTGATCGAGGTGGTCGCCTTGTCCCAGAATCGGGTGCGCTGCTCGTCGAGCATCGAGGCGATCTGATCGATGGCGGAGAGGAGCAGGAGAACGAACAGGATGAACAGGATCGTTCGCTTGAAAGGGATCCGAAGCCTCAGCCGACGCCGTGGGCGAGGCTCCCGCCGTGGGCGAGGCTCCCGCTGGGCCGGAGGCGGGTAGGGCTGGGCCGGCGGGTAGGGCTGGGCCGGCGGGTAGGGCTGGGCCGGCGGGTAGGGCTGGGCCGGCCTGGCCGGATAGGGAGCCGGCGCCGGGGCGGGGCGGGGCGGAACGGGGCGGGGCGGAGGCTGCTGGTCCTCGTATTCGACGAATCCGCGGCGGCGGCGGTTGGGCGCGGCGAAGTCGTCCGCGGCCCTGGGCCGGGGTTTGGCCGGTTCAGCGGGGGCTGCGGGGGCTGCGGGGGCTGCGGGGTCCTCCCACCAGTTGCGCTGCTCGCTGGTGCGGGCGATCCGGGTCGGCTCCGGGCTGCGCTCCGCGACGGCGCCGCGGCCCTGCGGCCAGGTGCCGTTGAGGGCGGCGGAGGCGGCGGAGGTGGCGGCTCGGGCATCGCCGTCCGGGGGGAGGCCGTTGCCGAGCAGTGTGAACAGCAACCGCTCGCTGGACGGGCGGTCCCGGGGGTCGCGGGCCAGGGCGGCGGCCACGACGGGAGCGAGATCGGCGGGGATGCGGCGCAGGTCGGGGCGACCGTGCAGGATCTTCTCGGCCATCTGCTGGTACGTGCCGTCGCCGTAGGGATGGCCGCCGACCGCGGCGTAGCCGATGACCAGGCCCCAGGCGAAGACATCCACGGCGGGGCCGATCGGCAGGCCGCCGTCCATCTGCTCGGGGGCCATCCAGCCGATCGAGCCGAGGACGAAGCCGGTCTGGGTGCGACCCTGGGAGGCGTCCAGCGCTCGGGCGATGCCGAAGTCGATGACGCGGGGGCCGGAGTAGGAGAGCATGACGTTGCTCGGCTTGAGGTCTCGATGGACGATGCCGACCCGGTGGATCGCCGTCAGCGCGCTGGCCACGCCGATCGCCACGCCCTGCAGCGTCGACAGCGGCAGCGGGCCGGAGTCCTCGATCTCCTCGTCCAGGCGGACGCCGTCGATGTACTCGGTGACCAGGTAGGGGCTGCGCGCGTCCGGGTCGGCGTCGAGGACCTGAGCGGTGCAGAACGGTGCGACGCGGCGGGCCGCGGCGACCTCGTCGCGGAAGCGGGCGCGGAACTCCGGGTCCGCGGCCAGGCTCGAACGGATGACCTTCAGGGCGACGTGGGCGCCGCTGGGAGAGCAGGCGAGATAGACGGTGCCCATTCCGCCCTCGCCGAGGCGGCGCACGATCCGGTAGGCGCCGATAACGGTCGGATCGCCGGGGCCGAGCAGGTCGCCCCTGGTCACGCCCGCGGACCGGCGCAGGTCCGTCGATCGATCCACCCTTCCACGCTAGCCCCCTCGGGCCGCCACGCGGCGGCATCTGTCCATCATCCGACCGGTGGGGCCTGTCCGGCAGGTCCGGCAGGATGGGGCTGTCCCGGCCGTACCGGAGCCAATCCCATCCGATGGAGGACTGCGATGCCCATGGCGACAGCTGATCATGCCGAGCGGATCGACGTGGACATGCTGGACGTGGACATGCTGATCGTCGGGGCGGGGCCGGTGGGGCTGTTCGGGGCGTACTACGCGGGGTTTCGCGGGATGTCCGTGGCGGTGATGGACGCGCTGCCGACGGTCGGCGGGCAGATCACCGCGATGTACCCGGAGAAGGTGATCTACGATGTGGCCGGGTTCCCCGCGGTGCGTGGGCGGGAACTGATCGACGCGCTCGTCGCGCAGGCCGCCCCGTACCAGCCGGAGTATCTGCTCGGCCGGCAGGCGATGGAGCTCGCGTCCGATCCGGAGGCTCAGGCTGTGGTGGTGACCGACGCCTCGGGTGGGCGGGTGCGAGCGCGGGCTGTCGTGGTGACCGGGGGGATCGGGGCGTTCGCGCCGAAGCCGCTGCCCGGGATGGCCGGGCGTCTGGGGCGGGGGTTGTCGTACTTCGTGCCGCGGCCGCAGGAGCACGCCGGGCGCGATGTGGTGGTGGCCGGTGGCAGTGACAGCGCGGTGGACTGGGCGCTGGCGCTCGCCCCGGTGGCGCGATCGGTGACGTTGGTGCACAAACGCGAGCAGTTGCGGGCGCATCCGGCGGCGCTCGCCCGGCTCGAGGCGTCCGAGGTGCAGGTGCGCACACTCACCGACATCACCGCCGTACACGGGGACGACTGGATCGCGCAGGTGGAGCTGGTCGATACCCGCGACGGCAGCCGGCAGACCCGGCCGGCGCAGGCGATCATCGCGGCGCTCGGGTTCGCCACTGATCTCGGGCCGCTGACCCGCTGGGGGCTGACCGTGCAGCGGCGACGCATCATCGTCGGTCCGGCGATGGTCACCGGGGTGGAGCGGGTGTTCGCCGCCGGGGATGTCGTGGACTATCCGGGCAAGGTACGTCTCATCGCCACCGGGTTCGGCGAGGTCGCGACCGCCGTCAACAACGCGGCGCCGATCATCGACCCGAACGCGAAGGTCTTCCCAGGCCACAGCTCCGACGACGGCGCACACTAGGGGCATGCGGGGACTTCTGGTGATCGGACACGGCTCCCGACGGTGGGAGGCGAACGCCACTGTCCGTGAGCTTGCCCGCCAACTGGCGGACGACCAGCGCTGGGAGGCGGCCGTGGCGGCGTTCCTGGAGGTGAGCCACCCCGATATCGCCGAGGGCTATGGCGTGCTCGCCGCGGGCGGCTGCACCGAGATCATCGCCTACCCGTTCTTCCTGTTCGACGGGAACCACACCCATCGTGACATTCCCGCGGCGTTGGAGGCGGCCCGCGAGAGCCATCCGGCGACCCGCTGGGTGCTGTCCGAACCGCTGGGTCTGCACGCCTGCGTCATCGAGGCCGTCCGGGCGCGACTCGCCGACACCCTGGTGCGCACGGCTAGTTCAGGGGATCGCGACTCGCGGTGACGAAGTCGGCGACGGCGGCGGCGAGCGGATGGACACCGGGTTCGGCGGGGACGATGTCGACGCGGATTCCGGCGGCCTCACAGGCCTGCGCGCTGCGGCGGCCCATCGCGGCGACCAGCAGGTCGGGGGGTAGCGGGCCGTAGAGCTCGGCGGTGCCGCGCACCGCGGTCGAGGAGGCGAAGGCGGCCACGTCGAAGTCGCCGTGGCGCAGTTCCTCAGCGATACGGGGATCGGGTTCGGCGGCCACGTCGGTGAGCAGGGTCAGCCGCCGCACGGACCAGGCGTGCTCGGCCGGGCCCAGGTCCGGTTCGGCGCCGGCCACGGCCAGCACGGGGGGCGGGCCGGGGGGGCGGGGCTCGGCGTTCAGCTGGGCGCGCAGGTGCGTACGGGGGACGCTGGCCAGGCCCAGGGAGTCGAGGGCCTCGCGGGCGGATGGGCCGGCGGCGACGAGGGTCTGGCCGGCGAGGGCGCGAACGTCGGTGCCCGCGGAGCGCAGCAGGCTGACCAGGGCGGCGACCTCGTCGGGGTCGGCGAGCAGGATCGCGTTCACGCCGTCGAGGGCTGTGAGCAGGGCAGCGGCGGCGTCGTCGCCACCGGCGGGGGCGGGACGGGCGACGACGGTCTCCACCGCGTCCGCGCCGAGTGCACGCAGGCGGCGGGCCAGCAGGCCGGGGCGGGGACGGGTGCGGGCGACGAGAACCCGAACGCCGACGAGCGGGCGGGACGCGACGGCGGGGGTGGGGGTGGCGGTGGGGGTGGCGGCGGGGGGAACGGCGGCATCGTTGCGGGCGGCTACCTCGCCGATGACGATGACGGCGGGTGAGCGGACGCCGGCGGCGATCGCGTCGACGGCGAGGCCGTCCAGGGTGGTGCGCAGCACGCGTTGGGCGGCGGTACCGCCGCGTTCGATCACGGCGACGGGGGTGGCTTCGGGGCGTCCGCCGTCGAGCAGGGCCTCGGTGATCGCGATCAGGCGGGCCACGCCCATCAGGATGACGAGGGTCGCGCGGGACGCGGCCAGGCCGGGCCAGTCCACGGTGGAGTCGGGATGGCCGGGGGCGAGGTGGCCGGAGATGATCGCGATCTCCTGGGCAACATCACGATGAGTGACGGGGATGCCGGCCAGGGCGGGAACGGCCAGGGCTGAGGTGACGCCGGGCACCACGGTGCAGCGCACGCCGGCGGCGGCACAGGCCTCGGCCTCCTCGCCACCGCGGCCGAGCACGTACGGGTCGCCGCCCTTGAGGCGCACGACCCGCGCGCCGGCCCGCGCCCGCTCCACGAGCAGCGCGTTGATCCGCTCCTGGGACCAGGACGGCGCGGTGGCACTCTTGCCGACATGGATGATCTGGGCCGGGGGAGCACCGTCCGGGGAAGCACCGTCCGGGGAAGCACCGTCCAGGACTGCCAGGGCCAGGCGGTCGACGACGATGACGTCGGCGGTGGCGAGCAGGTCGCGACCGCGGACCGTCAGGAGTCCGGGGTCGCCGGGGCCCGCTCCGACCAGCCAGACTTCACCCGCTGCGTGTCCGTCCATCACGGCAGGCAGGTTATCTCTAGTGGATGCCGCACTCGGTCTTGGTGCTGCCGACCCAGCGTCCGGCCCGGCCGGCGCCACGCTGGGTGCAGGGGGCGCAGCCGACCGAGTCGTAGCCGTCGGACAGCAGCGGGTTCACGATCACGTTGTGCTCGGCGACGTAGCGGTCGACGTCGGCCTCGGTCCAGGCGGCCAGCGGGTGGATCTTCACCTTGCCGCGCCGGGCGTCCCAGTCGACGACCCGCAGGTTCGCCCGGGACGCGGATTCGGCTCGCCGGGAGCCGGCGGCCCAGGCGCGGTAGGGGGCCAGCGCCCGGTCGAGCGGGATGACCTTGCGCATCCGGCAGCACAGGTCGGGGTCGGTGCGAAACAGGTCCCGGCCGTGCACGGCGTCCTGGCCGACGACGGTGAGCTGCGGGCGGGCGCTGATCAGCGGAACGTCGTAGGTCGCGGCGACGGCGTCCCGGGTGCCGATCGTCTCGGCGAAGTGGTAGCCGGTGTCGACGAAGACGACCGGAATGTCCGAGCGTATCCGGGCGAGCATGTCCACGAGGACCGCCTCCGCCATGGACGCCGCGACCACCAGCTTGGGGCCGAACTCCTCGACGGCCCAGCCGAGGATCTCCTGCGCCGGGGCGCCTTCGAGCTCGTCACCGGCTCGCAGGGCCCGGGTCTTCAACGCGGCGTCCATCTACGGTCGTCTCCTTCGTGGTGTCCGCTCGTGCCGTGCTGTCTGCTACCAGGGCTGTCAGGCTGAGGCGGAAGGCGCGTTGGCATGATCGACATGCCCAGTGCCCGTGCTCCGGCTCGGGGACGAGGGTCTCCTCGCCGCAGTACGGGCAGTAGAACGGGACGGCCCGGGCGCTGCCGGCCATCAGCTCCCGCCACCGGTCAGCGCGGACTCGTCGGCACGCTGGGCCCAGTCTGCGAAGCTCTCGCTGTCGTCACGTTCGGCCTGGTAGGTGCTGAGCAGGCCGGTGACGTAGTCGAGCAGGCCGTCCGCGGTGACCTTCAGACCGCGGGACTTGCGTCCGAGCCGCGAGTGGGTGCCCAGATGCCCGCCTAGGTGCACCTGGAAGCCCTCGACCATCTCGCCGGCGTCATCCGGGACGAGTGAGCCCTTCAGGCCGATGTCAGCGACCTGGAAGCGTGCGCAGGCGTTCGGGCAGCCGTTGATGTGGATGCCGATCGGCTCGTCGAAGCCGGGCAGGCGCCGCTCGAGTTCGGTGATCAGGTCACGGGCGTTGGCCTTGGTCTCGACGATGGCCAGCTTGCAGAACTCGATGCCGGTGCAGGCCATCGTGCCGCGGCGGAACACGCTGGGGTTCACCACGAGGTCGAGTTCCGCGAGGGCTGCCTCGAGCGGGTCGACCTGCGCGTCGGGGACGTCGAGGATGACGAGCTTCTGGGTGGTGGTCGCCCGGATGCGGCCCGCGCCGTGGCGGTCGGCGAGGTCGGCGACGGTGCGCAGGATCGTCCCGGTCAGACGACCGGCGCGCGGGGCGAAACCGACGGCGTTGCGTCCGTCGCGCTGACGGTGCACACCGACGTGGTCGCGGCCCTCGTTGCGAGGCGGCGCCGGCGGCGAGCCGTCGGGCAGCGCGGCGGTGAGGTACTCCTTCTCCAGGGTGGCCCGCACCCATTCGGCGCCCATGTCGGCGACGAGGAACTTCAGCCGGGCCCGGGTCCGCAGCCTGCGGTAGCCGTAGTCACGGAACAGGCGGGCGACACCGTGCCACACCTCGGCGACCCGCTCCGGTGGGACGAACGTGCCCAGGCGCACGGCGAGCATCGGGTTCGTCGACAGTCCCCCGCCGACCCACAGGTCGTAGCCGGGGCCGAGTTCGGGGTGCACGACCCCGACGAAGGAGATGTCGTTGATCTCGTGCATGGCGCAGTGGTCGGCGCAGCCGGAGATCGCCGTCTTGAACTTGCGGGGCAGGTTCGCCAGCGTCGGATCGCCGATGAAACGCTCGACGATCTCGTCGATGACGGTGGTGCCGTCGATGACCTCGTCCCCGTCGACACCGGCCAGCGGGCAGCCGAGGATGACGCGGGGGGTGTCGCCGCAGGACTCAGCGGTCGTCATCCCGGCACCTTCGAGCGCGCCCCAGATCGCGGGGACGTCCTCGATCCGAATCCAGTGCAGCTGGATGTTCTGCCGGTCGGTGACGTCGGCGACGTCACGGCCGTAGCGGGTGGAGATGTCGGCGATGACGCGCAGCTGGTCGGCGCTCATCCGGCCTCCGTCGAGACGGATCCGCTGCATGAAGTAGGAGTCGTCGAGCTCCTCGGGTTCGAGCACCGCGGTGCGTCCGCCGGAGATCCCCGGCCGGCGCTGGGTGTAGAGCCCCCACCAGCGGAACCGGCCGCGCAGGTCCTGCGGGTCGATGCTGTCGAAGCCGGTCTTCGGGTAGACGTTGAGGATGCGCTCGCGCACCTCCAGGCCGCCCTGGTCCTTCTTCATCTGCTCGTTGGCGTTGAGCGGCTCGGTGTAGCCCAGCGCCCACTGGCCCGCGCCCTTGGGACGGGACGAAGGCGCGGCGGAACGGGCCGGACGGGCAGCAGAAGGCATGAATGATCTTTCGACGCGCGGGGATGCGCGGCACCGTCGACACGGCACCGCGCGGGGACGTCAGCGGGAGCGGCGACAGCCGGCGCTGGAAACCCGCAGCAGGTCAACGTGCAGACGGGCGACGAGCATCGGCTCGATCACCAGGCACGGGGCTGCGGGGGACGACACAACGCCGCGCCGGAATGCGATGGCGACCGAACGGCCAGCCCTACGCACAACCGGCGCCCCGAGGGTGAGGGCGCGCGCGACCACCCCGTCATGCTTCCACAGATGTGGAGCCGATGGGTGGGTTGTGAGGCCTCTGACGTCAGGTGGCCGCAGATTGACCCACCCAAGGGTGGGCAAAACGGGTGAAAAAGCTACGACGGTGCTACTACAGCGCCGCGATCAGGGATCGACGCAGGACGACAAAACCTACTCTACCCCACCGGTGGGAAAAATGAACAACGCGCGGGATCCGGGGCTGGGCAGCCGTCAGGGCCGGGGTGGTCAGACTGGAGGATGGAAGGCGTGGGACAGTCCGGCCTGCGGGGACAGCGGGCGACGGCTGTCCCCGCCGAAGCGATCGATGCGGCCCTTCACCAGCGCGATGAGGCGGGGCTGGCTCGCTCGCCCACCGGGCGCCGTGAGCATCTCGGCCAACGCCTGGGTGGCCGCGTCCGCGCCGGCCGACTGATCGAGGTCAGCCCAGCTCTGCTCCGCGACATCGCCGGCGCTGGCGATGTCGCTGGCGATGTCGCTGGCGCTGGCGCTGCGGGCGGCGGCGTCGATCAGGTCGTTGACGGCGAGGGTCCAGGCCCGCAGGCCCTCGTGGCCGGTGAGCTCGGTGAACACGGCCGCCTCCAGGCAGCAGGTGCTCGCGCCGGCGAGTTCGTCCACATCCAGCAGGGAGATCGCCAGCAGGCCGGCGAGGTGACCGGCGAGCATGAACAGGCGGAACTGCTGGTGTGGAAGCAACGGTGTGCGCAGCAGGGTGTCGACCACGCTCTGGTGATCGAGCACGAGCGCGGTGACGTCCACCGGGTCAAGACCGTCGGCCCGGGCGATGAGGTCAGCGACAAGGCGGTCGAGGTAGTCCAGCTCGCCGTCACTGCGGCGATGGTCGAGCAGGTCGGACACGCGGCGGCGCGACTCGGCCTCCGGATCGGGACCACGCCGAAGCCGCTCGGCCCGGGCTGCGACGGCGGCCTCCCGCAGATCGATCAGCGCGCCGCCGGCCTCAAGCGCCGCATCCACCGCGGCCATCACCGGCCGGGCCGGGATGCCACGGCTGGGCTGCTCCAGCTGGGCGACGTACTGACGGCTGTAGCCGGTGCGTGCGGCGAGCTCGTCACGGGTCAGGCCACGCTCACAGCGTCGCCGACGTACCTCGCCGGGGAGCAGGTCCTCGGCGGTCGCCGTGCCGTGACGGCCTCGGCTCCGTTGCCGCATCTGCGCTGTCCTTCCGGCACGCCCGGCCGGGCCATCCGGCTGGATTCACTTATAGTGATCAGATTACTCCATGGAGCACCCTTGTAGGCTAGAGGCAGAAAGTCCCATACGCGAGCGATCGCAATAATTACTCTAAGTAATCACAATGCGGGGCGCGATGGGGCGGAGCGGGGGCGGGCCGGCCGCCCACCGCCGCATTATGCCGGCTATCTTGTGTTCTCGTTGGGAAACAAGAGGGATGGTGTCGAAGTTCCGCCGGAAACATTGAGAATCCCGGCGAGCCGACCTGATCGGAGTATTCCGCCAGGTGTCACACCATGCCTCCGTGCGATGTCATGGGTGCGATGTCATGGGTGCGATGTCATGAGTGCCATGCCCGGCTCGGCAGGTATCGCGATGATGACCGGTCTGGGTCATCCTCGAAAACCATCCCGAATGACGATGCACATGGTCGACCTGCGCGCGTACAAAAGAATGGTGGATACCGGCCGTCTGATGGACGCCCGCGCTGTTGGGCCAAAGCCCGGCGAGGCCACGACCGATCCCGGCTCGCCGGTCGCCCCGGGCCCATGCCGGGTCGTCGTCGCCGACGACGCCGACGGTGTGCGTGACCTGCTGTGCCTACTACTCGGGACCGAGCCGGACTTCACCGTCGTCGGCGTGGCCGCCGACGGTGCGCAGGCCATCGACGAGGTGCATCGCACCGATCCGGATCTGGTGCTGCTCGATCTCGCGATGCCGGTCCTGGACGGTATCGGTGCGCTGCCTCGGATTCGGCGTATCGCGCCGCGGGCGGTCGTCGTGATTTTCACCGGTTTTTCGGAGGAGACCCTGCTGGATCAGGTACTCGCCCTCGGCGCCGACGCGCTCCTGGAAAAGGGCCTTGCCACCGGTCCGCTGGTCGACCAGCTGCGGCAGTTGTACGCGGCCCGACGGCCGGCCTGAGCAGAGCCCAGACTCGGAGCAGCTCAGACTCGGAGCAGCTCAGACCTGGGCGAAGGTCATGGTCCGTAGCGGCGGTACGTCGCCGCGGCGGGCGGCCCGGGCCGCGAAGGCCCGGATGCCGGCCTGTTGCCGCTCCCCCAGGGAGAAGTCCAGCGTGGTGAAGTAGCGGGCGAGCGTCGCCGGGTCGAACACCTCGAACCGGGCCGCCCGGGCCGCGACCGCCGCCACGTCGCCGAGCGCGAGGTCGAGGCCGGCGCGGAAGGCGTCATGCACCTCCTTGACCACCCCGGGGTGCTGGTCGGCGAAGGACCGGCGGGCCGCCCACACCGCGAACACCATCGGCAGGCCGCTCCAGTCCCGCCAGGCAGCGCCCAGGTCGATCAGACCAAGCGGATGCGCCGCCCCGTCCCGCTCGGCCTCGTAGGTCTCCCGCAGCGCCACATCGCCGATGATCACCGCCGCGTCCGCCTCCCGCAGCATCAGCGGCAGGTCGGGCGGCATCGTCACGTAGGTCGGGGTGAGGCCGTGCAGTTCCTCCAGCAGCATCCGCGCCAGCAGCACACTCGTCCGGGACGTGGAGCCGAGCGCGACCGTGCGCACCTCGGCCAGCGGCACCGCCGTGCTGAGCAGCACGGACAGCACCGGCCCGTCCGACCCGACGGCGAGATCCGGCAGGACGACCAGCTCGTCGGCATGGCGCAGGTACTCGACCAGGCTGATCGGCCCGATATCCAGATCACCGGCGACAAGCGCCTCGGCCAGCCGGTCCGGGGTGTCCTTGGTCAGTTCGAGGTCGAGCAGCGCGCCCGAGTGGACCAGCCCCCAGTACAGAGGCAGGCAGTTCAGGAACTGGATGTGCCCGACCCGTGGCCGCGCCGGCCCGCTGTTCAACGCTGCCCGCCGTGCCGGTTCTCCATCGCGTCGATGACGGCCCGACGTTGCCGCAGCGCCAGCGGGTAGCTGGCCAGCCCACTGATCGCCAGCGCCAGCAGGAAGGCGAGCAGGCCGCCGAGCCCGAGCAGCAGCACGACGGCCAGCACCACCCCGAACAGCAGTGCCCGCACCGCGAAGTACCGCACGTTGATGGCCAGCAGCCCGCGCTGTGGCCGTGGGCCGGGCCGGTTGGGCCACTTCATCAGGACCTCCGTTTTCTCGCCGGCACCCAGCCGAGGCGGCGCAGCACGGTCGGGAAGAAGCCCAGCCCGACGAGGACCGCGAGCAGCCCCAGCAGGGCCGCCGGGCCGATCGGCACCCCGACCCAGGCCAGCAACGCGTCGACCGCGATGCCGGGGACGAGAATGACCACGAACGCCAGCGCGAACACCCACCCCGTGCCCGGCGCCCCCGGCGGGCGGGACGGATACCGCGGGTTGCTGCTCACCATCGTGACGGCCCGCCTCAGGCGTCGATGGCCGTGGCGACCTCGCGGCGGGCCGGATCGGGCCCGTCGTAGGCGCGGATCTCCCGGTAGCGGGTGTCCCGCTCGACCGGCCGGAACCCGGCGTCCCGGATGATGCCCAGCAGGTCCTCGCGGGTCATCGTGGTCGGGGTGCCGAACCGGTCCGCGTCATGGGTGATCTTGTACTCGACGACGGAACCGTCCAGGTCGTCAGCACCGAAGTTCAGTGCGAGCTGGGCGGTCGTGAGGCCGTGCATCACCCAGAAGCACTTGACGTGGTCGATGTTGTCGAACAGCAGCCGGGAGACGGCGAAGGTCCTCAGCGCCTCGGCACCGGTGGCCATCGGCTGGTTCATCAGCCGGTTGCGCGGGTCGCCGGCCGCGTCGTGCTGGAACCGCAGCGGGATGAACACCGCGAACCCGCCGGTCTCGTCCTGCAGTTCACGCAGCCGCAGCACGTGGTCCACCCGGTGCCGGGGCTCCTCGATGTGGCCGTAGAGCATCGTGCACGGCGTGCGCAGCCCCTTGGCGTGCGCGAGCCGGTGGATGCGCGACCAGTCCTCCCAGTGGGTCTCGTGACCGACGATCTTCTGCCGGATCTCCCAGTCGAAGATCTCCGCGCCGCCGCCGGTGAGCGACTCGAGGCCCGCGTCGATCAGTTCGTCGAGGATCTCGTCGGCGGGCAGCCCGCTGATCTTCTCGAACCAGTGGATCTCGGTGGCGGTGAACGCCTTGAGCGCCACCCCCGGCAGCGCCTTGCCCAGCTCGCGCAGTGAGCGCGGGTAGTAGCGCCACGGCAGGGTCGGGTGCAGGCCGTTGACGATGTGCAGCTCGGTGATGCCGGCCGGCTCCATCTCCTTCGCCAGCCGGACGGCCTCCTCGATGCGCATCGTGTACGCGTCGGACTCGCCGGGCTTGCGCTGGAACGAGCAGTAGGCGCAGGACGCCGAGCACACGTTGGTGAGATTCAGGTGCCGGTTGACGTTGAAGAACGTCCGGTCGCCGTTCTTGCGGGTGCGGACGTCGTGCGCCAGGCCACCCAGCCAGGCCAGGTCGTCGCTGCCGTACAGCGCCTCACCGTCGGCCCGGCTCAGGCGCTCACCGGCCGCGACCTTCGCCTCGATCTCCCTTTTGAGCCCAGCATCCATACGCTCCAGACTAGCCCGATCGTCGCCCCGCTCCGCCTGTCCCGGCACGGCTGCCCCATCACAGCCCCCCTCGTCGCAGGGGTTCACTACTGGCGGTCGCGCCTGGCCGCCCGCCGCTGCAACCGCCCCAGCGGCCAGGTCAGCAGCCCCGCCACGACGAACCCGATCAGCACCGCCAGCAGCACGCTCACCCCCACGAGCGCCAGAACCACCGTGACCAGCACCAGCACCGCCAACCGCGCCACGAAGTACGGCAGCTGCGCCCGCAGATCGACATCGGACGGCGGGGCCGCCTTCGCCTTCGCCTTTTTCTTCGCCGAGTCGCCGCCCGCCATATCCGTCACCCTCGCCTGTCCAGGAACGCCTCGCCTGTCCAGGAACACTGTGCTCCCTCGGAGGCTGGTTCCGCCAGGGACTCTCGGGGCGCCAGGGAGTCTCGGGGCGGCTGTGGGGCGATCAACGGCTTGGGTGCCCCCGGTCGCCAGCCGGTTCCGCGGAACCGTTTCGGGGCTGTGTGTCGCCGCGGGCGGCGCCGAGTTCGCCGGACCACCGGCGGTAGAGCGCGTGCGGGACACCGGCTGCGTCCAGGACTCGTCCGGCGACGAAGTCGACCAGGTCGGCGGCGTCGCGGGCGCCCGCGTAGAAGCCGGGGCTCGCCGCGGCCACGACCGCGCCGGCCTCGTGCAGGGTGAGCATGTGCCGCAGGGTCGCCCCGGTGTAGGGCATCTCGCGGGGGACGACAAGCAGGCGGCGGCCTTCCTTGAGGGTCACGTCCGCGCAGCGTTGGAGCAGGTCCTTGGACAGGCCGAGGGCGATGCCGGCGAGGCAGGCGGTGCTCGCCGGGACCACGATCATCCCGCGGGTGGGGTAGGAGCCGCTGCTGGGCCCGGCCGCGAGATTGCCGGGGGCGTGCACCCTGACCTGCGCCGCGAGCAGTTCCCCGAGCCTGGACGCCGCCCCGGGTCCGGACGGGACAGCGGAGGTGGCAGCGGAGGTGGCAGCGGAGGTGGCAGCGGAGGTGGCAGCGGCGCCGAAGGGGGCGCGGAGCCAGGCGGTCAGGACCGGCGGCCAGGCGCTGTCGTGCCAGGCGAGGCCGGTCTCGTCCAGCAGGGTGAGGCGGGCGGCGCGGGAGAGCACCAGGTCGACCGGATGGCCGGCGGCGAGCAGGCCGCCGAGCACCGCGGCGGCGTACGGGGTGCCGCTGGCGCCGCTGACCCCCACCACCCAGGGCACCCTCGGCACGTCAGACCGACAGACCGCGGCTGAACAGGTCGGCGACGGCGAAGGCGAACAGGGCGATGCCGACGAAGCCGTTCGCCGTGAGGAAGGCCCGGTTGACCCGGGAGAGATCGTTCGGGGAGACGATGGCGTGCTCGTAGGAGAACGCGGCCGCGGTCACGGCGAGGCCGGCCCACCAGAACGCGCCGGTTCCCTCCATCAGGCCGTACGTCACGAACAGGGCGAACGTGACGATGTGTGTGACCGTCGAGCCGATCAGCGCGCCGCGGATCCCGAACCGGGCCGGGACCGACCGTACGCCGATGCGGCGGTCGATCTCCGCGTCCTGGCAGGCGTAGATGAGGTCGAACCCGCCGATCCAGGCGCCGACGGCGAGGCCGAGCACGACGGCAGCCCACGACCAGTGGCCGGAGACGGCGATCCAGGCACCGACGGGGGCGACGGCCTGGGCGATGCCGAGGACGGCGTGCGGGAAGTCGGTGAAACGCTTGGCGTACGGGTAGACGACCAGGGGGGCGACGGCGACCGGCGCGAGGGCCAGACACAGCCAGCTCAGCATCGCAGCGGTGGGGAGGAACACGGCGAGCGCGACCACCGAGCCGACCACGGCGGTGCGCACCGACACCGCGCCGGTGACCAGTTCCCGACCGGCGGTGCGCGGGTTGCGGGCGTCGATCGCCCGGTCGATGATCCGGTTGGCGGCCATGGCGAAGGTACGGGCGGCGACCATCGCGATCGTGACCAGCCCGAGGTCCGTCCAGTGCACCGAGCGGGACGCGTCGAAGCAGGCGGCCAGCGCCGCGATGTAGGCGAACGGCAACGCGAACACCGAGTGTTCGATGACGACCAGCCGTAGGAACGCCCGCACGTGGCCCAGTTCGTGCTGCTCGCCGCCGCCGCCGGAGGAACCGGACAGGCCGCCGGACGGTCCAGGCAGGAAGGTCGCGTCACTCACAGGCCGTACTCCTTCCAGCGCCGGGTGACCCGGTCGCGTACCGCGGCATCCATCACGATCTCCTCGGGCCAGCCGCCGTCCCGGCGGTAACCCTCGGTCGGTAGCTTGCGGGTCGCGTCGACCCCGACCTTGCCACCCCAGAACTGCTCGTACGAGGCGTGGTCGAGATGATCGACCGGGCCGATCGTGGTGAGCAGGTCATGGGCGTAGTCCACATTGCCGAACGCCCGCCAGGCCACCTCGTGGTAGTCGTGGACGTCACAGTCGGCGTCGACCACGACGATCAGCTTGGACAGCGACAGCAGCCCGGCGCCCCAGATGGCGTGCATCACCTTCTGGGCGTGCTTGGGGTAACGCTTGTCGATCGAGACGATGCAGCAGTTGTGGAACACGCCGGCTTCCGGCAGGTCGTAGTCGACGATCTCGGGAATCATCATCCGGATCAGCGGCAGGAAGATCCGTTCGGTGGCCTTGCCCATCGGCCCGTCCTCCTGCGGCGGGCGGCCGACGACGATCGTCTGGAACACCGGCTCACGCTGCATCGTCATCACGTCGACGTGCAGCGCCGGGAACGGCTCGACGGGCGTGTAGAAGCCGGTGTGGTCGCCGAACGGGCCCTCGGGCAGCCGCTCCCCCGGCTCCAGCCAGCCCTCGAGCACGATCTGCGCGTTCGCCGGCACCCGCAGCGGGACGCTGCGGCAGTCGACCATCTCCACCCGCTCGCCGCGCAGGTAGCCGGCGAACAGGTACTCGTCGATGTCGGCGGGCAGTGGGGCGGACGCGGCGTAGGTGACCGCCGGGTCGCAGCCGAACGCGATCGCCACGGGGAGCCGCTCGCCGCGCCGCTCGGCGACGGCGTGGTGGGCGTTGGAATCCTTGTGGATCTGCCAGTGCATGCCGACGGTGCGGGCGTCGTGGCGCTGCAGCCGGTACATCCCGAGGTTGCGGGCGCCGGTCTCGGGATGACGGGTGTGGGTCAGCCCCAGGTTGAGGAAGGCGCCGCCGTCGCTCGGCCAGGCGTGCACCCCGGGCAGGCGGAACAGGTCGACGTCCGACCCTTCGAGAACGACGTCCTGGCAGGGGGCCGTGCGCACCCGGCGCGGCGGCAGTGACGTCAGCGACGCGGCCTTGCCCAGGGCGTCGCGCAGGCCGGACAGGCCGACCGGTAGTTCGGGGCGCAGCAGGGCGGCGATCCGCTCGCCGATCTCGTCCAGACGCTCGACGCCGAGGGCCGCGGCCATCCGCGCCTCGGTACCGAACACGTTGATCGCCAGCGGCATGTCCGACCCGAGGGGGGCTTCGAACAGCAGCGCCGGGCCGTGCTCGCGCACCACCCGGGTGACGATCTCGGTGACCTCCAGCCTGGGGTCGACAGGCACCGACACCCGTCGCAGGTCACGCCGCCGTTCGAGGTGCGCGAGAAACGCGCGTAGATCCGCCCAGGCCATTGCCCCATCCTCGCAGCCGGCACCGACAACCGTAGGATCCCCCACCACCGGTGACGATCGGCGCACCCAGCGCTGCCGGTCGGGGCGACGCCGACGACGCTGTTGCCAACCGGCCGGACGCGACCCCGGGAGGAGGGGCACACTAGGGATACACGGGCCGGCCATCTTCGCGACACGTGCACCCTCCGGGGGCCGCCTTCGGGCAGCCGCGGACGTCGGGGGAGCACACCGTCCGGCCCGTCCGAGTCGCCGCGCACGGCCAGGACCCGCAGGCCGCGGCGGCTGCCCCGCTGGGCCACGGTGACCGCCCGGCGGACCGGGACTACCAACCCGCGTGCCGACGTTCATAGCCCATATGACAGACGAAACCTGACAGGACGTAATCGGTCACGGAGAGCTGGAAGGAGCGACCAGCAGGTGCTGGGCCTCGCACTGACGTTTGTGATCATCGGTGTCTGGGCGTACGCGATCATCGATGTGGTCGGGACGCCCCCGGACGAAGTACGAGTGGGGTCGAAACTTCTCTGGATCGTGGCGGTCGCGCTGTTCTGGATTCCCGGCGCGGTCGGTTGGTTCCTGTTCGGCCGGCCGCGGGTGAACGGCTATGGCGCACGCGCGCCGCGACGCGCCGTCTCCGACCATCCGGCGTTCGGTCAGCGGTCCGCCTGGGAGGTCACCCGGCGTGAGGCCGGTCTCGGCCGTCCCGGCTCGCGGATGGGTACCCGCCGTCCCGTCGCCCGTCCCAAGGGCCCGGACGACGACCCGGAGTTCCTGCGGGAACTCACCGAGCGCATCCGCGGCGGCGAGTCCGAGCCCCCCTCACCCTCCCGCGGCTGACAGCCGCCCCTCGTCCAAGGCGCCCCGGCCGAGGGGCGGCCTGGACGAGGGGATCTTCCGTGCC
Source organism: Frankia sp. AgPm24 (assembly GCF_023243055.1). Taxonomy (NCBI): domain Bacteria; kingdom Bacillati; phylum Actinomycetota; class Actinomycetes; order Frankiales; family Frankiaceae; genus Frankia; species Frankia sp. AgPm24. The sequence continues at coordinate 68,489 of NZ_JALKFW010000210.1, forward strand.
GGCGTCCGGTCAGACGCCGGCGTAGGAGTGCAGGCCGGTGATGACCAGGTTGACCAGGTAGTAGTCGACGAACAGAGCCGTGAACGCGACCAGTGAGATGGTCGCGGCGCGGCGGCCACGCCAGCCAGCGGTCGCGCGGGCGTGCAGGTAGGCGGCGTAGCAGACCCAGGTGATGAACGACCAGGTCTCCTTGGGGTCCCAGCCCCAGTAGCGACCCCACGCCGCCTCGGCCCAGATCGCACCGGCGATGATCGCGAAGGTCCAGATCGGGAAGGCGAACGCGATGATCCGGTAGGTGAGGGTGTCCAGCGCGGCCGACGAGGGCAGCCGCATGACGATCCCACCGCGGTTCTGCATCGCCCGACTGGCCTCGGCCCGTCCGGTGGCGACCTCGGCCAGCCGGTTCTCCCAGCGTTCCTTGATGAGGAACAGCAGCGTGGTCACCGCGGAGACGAGGAACACCCCGCTCGCGACGATCGCCCCGACCACGTGGATCTTCAGCCAGTACGAGTTGAGTGCCGGCACCAGCGGCCCGGGCGCCACGTAGAGCACCGTCCCGGCGAAGCCGAGGTAGAGCACCACCGGCACCATGACGAAGACGCCCAGCCAGCGCACGTTGTGCCGGGTGATCAGGCCGAGGAACGTCGTGACCGCGATCAGGCAGATCATCGACGAGTACTCGTACATGTTGCCCCACGGCACCCGGTCCGCCGCGACCCCGCGGGTGACGACCGACGCGAGATGCAACGCCCAGCCGATGGCGGTGGCGCCCACCGCGAACCGGCCGATCCAGCGGGCCCGCGCCGAGACCCGCAGGTCACCGTCGTCACCGCCGGCGAGCGAGTGCGCGGCCCGGTCCCGCCGGCGGACCGCCTCGATCTCACGGGCGCGCTCCGCGGCGTCCACGGCCGGACCGTCGATCACGCTGCCCGCCGACGCGGCGGCCGAGGCCGCGACCAGCACGGCGGACCGGTCCGCCGACGTACGTGCGGCCGGGACGGTGGAGGTCTCGGTGGAGGTCTCGGTGGAGGTCACCGCCTCGCCGTCACGGGTGCCCAGGCGGCTGAACGCGAACTCGGCCGCGAAACCGAGCATCGCGGCCGAGTACACCGCCATGCCGCTGCCGAACAGATGGTTGGACAGGCTGGCGAAGCCCTCGTTGACCGCCATCAGCGCTCCCGTTCCCTGCTCTTCGGCTCTGCTGGCTCTGCTGGCTCTGCTGGCTCAGCTGGCTCTGCTGGCTCTGCTGGCTCTGCTGGCTCAGCTGGCTTGTCCTGCGGTGGTGCTCCGGTGGCCTCGCGGACGCCGGTGGTGAGGTCGGCGAGTTCGGTGGCGAAGCCGTCCCCGTGCGAGCGGGACAGGCCGCCGATCTCGACGATGGACCCGCCGCCGGACGCCGGACGCGCGCGGACCCAGACCCGGCGGCGGCGCACCCGCAGGCTCGCGATCAGGCCGACGATGATGAGCACCGCGAACACCAGCGCCTCGCGCTTGGCCGGGTCGGCCTTCACCTGGAAGGTGGCGAACTCGGCGACGCTGTCGACCTCGAGGCTCAGGCCGCCGGGCAGGCCGGTCAGCGTGCGCTGGCGGGGGTTGTTCGGGGCCAGGATCTGCGCGGTGCGGCCGGCGCCGGCGGGACCGGTCAACGGGATCTGCTTCATGTCCCGGGTGTCGACGGTGTAGACGTTCTGCGGCACGCCCTCGTCCAGGTGCAGGTTGCCGACGAAACCGGTGATCGTCATCCCGGGGGCGGTGGCCGCAGGGAAGATCGAGACGTAGCCGCGGGTGGGGTCCAGCCGGGTCGTCGGGGTGAAGACGCCGCTGAAGGCCAACTGCTGCGGTTCACGTCGGGTACCGACGGGCGCGAGGCCGGTGTCGGGGATCTTCACCGTGCAGGTGGAGGTGAACATGCCGTCGCGTGGCGTGCAGGGCACGTTGTTCTGCCAGACGACGGTGCCCTTGGCGTCACGCAGGACGAAATGCGGCGCGTACCCGTGGCCGATCAGGTAGACCTTGGCGTCGTGGAGGATCAGCGGATGGTTGACCCGGATCGTCGACGTCCGGGTGGGGGCGTCCAGGTCGGTGGCGTAGCTGACGTCCGCGCGGAAGTCGGCCGGTTCGCCGTTGGGCTGGTAGGACGCCCGGAACCGGTCCAGGGTCAGCGAGAAGGGCTGCAGCTTCGCGGTGTTGACGAGCTTGCCGCCGCTGAACTGGTCATAGGAGACGAGCGTGTTGGCGAATCCGTCGCCGGAGACCACCAGGGTCGTCCCCGAATAGCCGAACCAGGAGCCGAAGCCGACCGCGGCGAGCAGGCCGACCAGCGCGACGTGGAAGACGAGGTTGCCGGTCTCGCGCAGGTAGCCCTTCTCCGCGGCGACGGAGTGGTCGGGGGTTCCGTCCGGCCGGCGGGCGTCGGCGGGTGCGACGCTGGCCCGGAACCGCCGCCCGCGCAGCACCCCGCGGGCGATCTCGGCGGCCTCGTCCGGCGGCAGCGGAGACGTCCAGGAACTGCCCCCGGGCAGACGACCGGGACGCGCCGGGGCCTTCGGCGGGGCGGTGAACAACGCCCGCGCGTGCCAGCGGATACGCGAGGACAGACAGCCGATCAGCGAGATGAACAGCAGCAGGTAGATCGCGGCGAACCAGGGTGCGGCGAAGACGTCGAACCCGGAGAACCGGTCCAGCACCGGACCGATCGTCGAATGATCCTTGAGATACTGCTCGACCCGCAGCGGGTTGATGTTGCGCTGGGGCAGCAGCGAACCCGGCACGGCGGCGAGCGCCAGCAGGAACAGCAGCAACAGCGCGGTGCGCATGCTGGTCAGCTGCCGCCAGCTGCGCACCGCGAGCGCCCACGGCCCGGACCGTCCCACCGCGGCCCCGCCGGGACGCGTCCCGCTCGCCCGCGACGGCGCGTCCGGCTCGGCGGCTCCCGCGCCGGCGCGGGGCGGGGGGTCGAACGCCTCCGGACGGGCGGTGGCGGCCGCGTCGGCATGGCCGTCGGGGAGCCGGCGGGTGGGCGCGGACTCCTGGTCGAACCCGGCGTCCTCGCTGGTCTCACGCGTGGACGAGGTGGAGCTGGCAGGAGAGGTGGAGCTGGGAGGAGGGGTCACAGCGGCGTCTCCGAGAAGCCGGGAGCGTAGGGCCGCAGGAAGATGATCAGGTCGGCCCAGGCCCCGGTGAGTTGGAGCATTCCGACCGCGACCAGCAGCAGCCCACCGGAGACGGTCAGAATGCGGGAGTGCCGGCGCAGCAGGAGCAGGGCACCAGCGGCCCGCCGGAAGGCGAGCCCGACCGCGAGAAACGGCGCCCCGAGCCCGAAGCAGTAGACGGCGGACAGGAACGCGCCCCGGCCAGCGGTCGCACTCGTCGTCGCGAGCCCCAGCACGGCGGTGAGGGTCGGACCGATACAGGGCGCCCAGCCGACACCGAACATCACCCCGAGCAGGGGCGCACCGATCAGCCCGGGACGCGGCAGCCGGTGGAAACGCCATTCCCGGTTCGCCCAGGACAGCTGGGAGAACAGCCCGGCGAACGCGAGGCCCATCACGACCGTGAAGGCACCAAGAATCTGGTTCACCCCCACCTGGTGGGCCTGCAGTCGGTTGCCGAGCCCGCCGAACGCCGCGCCGTAGGACACGAACACCGCTGTGAACCCGAGCACGAACAGTCCCGTGCCGGCGGTCACCCGTCCGCCCCAGCGCAACTGGCGCAGCCGCGCCCGCGGTCCCGGTTCCCGCTGCCCGGCCAGACCGGGGTTCGCGGGCAGCACCACCCCACCAGCTGACACCGCCCCACCAGCTGACACCGCCCCACCAGCTGACACCGCCCCCACGAGTACTGGTTCGGCCGGCTCGGGGAGGGCGTCGCGGCGCTCGCGCTCCTCGAGTTCCTCACCGGACAGACCAGTGACGAAGCTGAGATAGCCGGGGACGAGCGGCAGCACGCACGGAGAGAGAAACGACATCAGTCCGGCGGCGGCCGCCACAGGTGCCGCGAGCAGCACCGAACCGTTGGTGACCAGGTCAGCGGCGCTCATGAGCGGATCACGTCTCGGCCTGCAACCGGGTCAGCACGGGGGCGAGTTCCTCGGGCAGGACACCGCCGGTGAACCGGGCGGCGATCCGACCGTCGGCGTCGAGCACGAACGTCGACGGGAGCCCGGGCGCCACCGGCCAGCCGGCGGCGAGTGTGCCCAGCCGGTCGACGACACTCGGATAGGGCATGTCGAAATCACGGGCGAACGCCTTCGCGCTGGACGTGCCATCCTTCTCGTTGACACCGAGGAAGGCGACCGACCGCTCCTGACGGGCGAGCTTGGCCAGGCCCGGTGACTCGGCGCGGCACGGCGCGCACCAGGAGGCCCAGAAGTTGACCACGACGGCCTTGCCCCGCAGCGAGGCCAGGTCGATCGGCTTGCCGTCAAGATCCTTGCCGGACAGTCTGGGCGCGGCGTGCCGGTTGCCGACACTGACGTAGTCCGTCCCGGCCGACTGCTGGACGAAGCCGTAGCCGTCGCCACCCGTCGCGTCGGTCGCGTTGCCGTGCGCGGAGCAGGCGGCGAGCACACCGACCAACGCCATCACCAGCGCCAGCAGGCGCCCCACCCGGGCCGGTCGAACACGGGCCGGTCGAACACGGGCATGGCTGCTCCGCGGCGAGTCCGGACCATCAGCTGATCCGAACCGCCGTCCCATCTCTGCCACGCGCACCAGTATGTGCCCTGCCCCTCTCGGCTCCCGCACCCGTCTACGACCCACTGTAGAACTACGACCAACTGTAGAACTCGACTCAGCGTAGGCGCGAGTACCCACCGGTGCGCGTGTGGTTCCCCACGGCCGCGCCGGTGTCAGCAGCCGCGGCCGCCGGCTACCATGCCGCCCTGATCGAACCGGCCAGTCCGGGCGACCCGGCGTGGAACGGGTGCAGCCGGAAGCTCGCGGTGACGGGCACGGTGGCGCTCTCGAGGTCGCTCCCCCAGGCTGCCGCGGCGGCCCGACACAGGTCGTCGCGGGTGCGATGGTGGCCGGTGGGGCCCATCAGGGCGAGGTCGACGGCGGCGGTGACCGGGAGTGTGAGCGGGACGTCCAGCTGCTCGACCGGGCCGGGGCTGAACTGTTCGGTGAGCCGTCCCGCGAGCTGGCCGTCCTTGTCGGGGTGCAGGCCGACCAGGCCGAGCGGGCCCCGCAGCTCGGCGAGATGCGCGGGTCCGGGTGTGACGACGAGCAGCAGCCCGCCCGGGCGCAGCACCCGGCGCATCTCACCCGGATGACGCGGGGCGAACACGTCGAGCAGCACGTCCACCTGGCCGTCCGCGACGGGCCACTGTTCGGCGGCGTCGAAGGAGACCGCCCCGATTCGCGGATGCGCCCGAGCCGCACGACGCAACGCCGGCGGCGCCACGTCCACCGCGATCCCACGGGCACGGTGTCCTCGATCGCCGTGCTCCAGGGCGCCGTGCTCCAGGGCGGTCAGCACGCCGGCCAGGTGGTGGCCGGTGCCGGCACCGATCTCCAGGATCATCGGTGCGGCCCGGCCGTCGGCGCGGGCCGCGGCGGTGAGTGCGCCAAGCCGGGCTGTCAGCGGCGCGTAGTACCCGGCGTCCAGGAAGGCGGCGCGGGCGGCCACCATCGCCGAGGTGTCGCCGGTGATCCGCCGTGACCGGCCGCCGCGCAGGCTGAGGTAGCCACCGCGGCCAAGGTCGAAGCTGTGCCCCGCCGCGCAGCACACCTCGCCCGCACCCGCACCCGCACCGCCCAGCTCGCCGGCGCACACCGGGCAGCGCAACGCCGACAGGATGCCGGTCAGGCCCGGGTGGGCGCCCATCGCGCTCAGGCGCCGACCGAACCGGGCGTGTTGCCCGTCGGGCCGTTGGGCTCGGCGTACTCGACGCCGACGAGCTGGCTGCCCTGGTAGACCGCGGTGGTAACGCTGGCCAGGGCGCACTGGCGCCGGTCGGGACGGTGCCACAGGTGGACGCCCTCCAGGGCGCGCCGGGCCGTCCACACCGGAAGCTGGTGGCTGACCAGCACGATGTGGCGGCCGGGGTACTGGTCGCGCCAGTCGGTGACGGCGGCGAGCATGCGCTGCGCGATCTCGGTGTAGGGCTCCCCCCAGGACGGCCGGAACGGATTGCGCAGCAGCGGCCACATGGCGGGGCGGCTCAGGGCCGCCGGGCCGGCCTCGAAGGTGCGGCCCTCGAACGCGTTACGGCTTTCGATGAGGCGCGGATCGACGCCGACGGGCAGGTTGTGGGCGGCGGCGATCGGCCCGGCGGTCTGCTGGGCGCGGTCCAGAGGGCTCGCCACGACGGCGGCGATGTCGAGGTCTGCGAGATGCTCCGCGGTGATTTTGGCCTGGCGGTGCCCGTTGTCGGACAGGCCGAAGCCGGGCAGCCGACCGTAGAGCACCTTGCCCGGGTTGAACACCTCACCGTGGCGGACCAGATGCACCCGGGTGCGCCCGTCCAGGGGCGTCACGACGCGCCTCCGGCGGCGACCGGGGTGGCCGGGGTGGCGTCGGGGACGGCGGCGTCGGGGACGGCGGCGGCGGCGCGGGCGGCGGCCGGGGCGGCGGCGGCGATCCGCTCGAGCACGACGTCGTCGTGGGCGGCGGAGACGAACCAGGCCTCGAACGCCGACGGCGGCAGGTAGATGCCGGCGTCGAGCATGCTGTGGAAGAACGCGGCGTAGCGGGCGGTGTTCTGCGCCTGGGCGCCAGCGTAGTCGATCACGGCGGTGGCGTCGGTGAAGAAGAAGCTGAACAACGAGCCGGCGCTGGCCGGCAGGTGTGCCACGCCCTGTTCGGTGAGCGCCGTGGACACGATGCCGGCGACGTCACCGGCGCGGGCATCCACCGTCGCGTACACCTCGTCGGTGCAGGCCCGCAGGGTGGCAAGGCCGGCGGCGACCGCGATCGGGTTCCCGGACAGCGTGCCGGCCTGGTAGACGGGCCCGGCGGGAGCCAGCCGTGACATCACGTCGGCCCGCCCGCCGAACGCCGCCGCGGGCAGCCCACCACCCATCACCTTGCCGAAGGTGAACAGATCCGGCGACCAGTCCTCAAGGTCGCCCTCGATGCCCCACCAGCCGGCCCGGGAGATCCGGAAGCCGGTCATCACCTCGTCCAGAATCAGCAGCGCGCCGTGGATGTCGCACAGCCGGCGCAGGCCCGCGTTGAAGCCCGGCAGCGGCGGGACGACGCCCATGTTGGCCGCGGCGGCCTCGGTGATGACGGCGGCGATCGTGGCGCCCCGCTCGGCGAAGACCGCCTCGACCGCGGCGAGGTCGTTGTAGGGCAGCACGATCGTGTCGGCGGTAGCGGTGCCGGTCACGCCCGGGGTGTCGGGCAGGCCGAAGGTGGCCAGGCCCGAGCCCGCGGCTGCGAGCAGCGCGTCGACGTGCCCGTGGTAGCAGCCGGCGAACTTGATGATCGTCGCACGGTTGGTGAAGCCACGGGCGAGCCGCACGGCGCTCATGGTCGCCTCGGTACCCGAGTTGACCAGCCGGACCTTCTCCACCGCCCCGACCCGCTCCACGATCAGCTCGGCGAGTTCGACCTCGCCGGGCGTCGGCGTGCCGAAGCTGGTGCCGGCGGTGACCGCCCGCGACACCGCCTCGACCACGGCCGGATGCGCGTGGCCGAGGATCATCGGCCCCCAGGAGCAGACCAGATCGACGTAGGTACGGCCGTCGGCATCGGTGAGATAGGGACCGTCACCGGAGACCATGAAGCGCGGGCTGCCACCCACGGCACGAAAGGCTCGGACAGGCGAGTTGACCCCGCCGGGAACAACACGCTCGGCGCGCCGGAACAGCTCCTCGGAGGCCGGCGCGGCGGAGGGAACCACCATGCCCCGATCCTCGCAGGTCCCTACGACAGTTCGCGCCCCGCATGGACGTGCCGCCGGTCTCCGCCTGGCCCGGATGGGCGCCACCAGCGCCGACGGGCTCAGGCCGCCGGCGGACGGGGGTCTGCCCCGGCCGCCCACCGGCGGCGGTCTGTGCGCCACGCGCCGGGAATCAGAATTTATGACTATGTTGCCCTGATATCGCCCGGCAGGCCGTAATGCTCCTGGTTGACCCTACCGAGGGGCGGTGCCGCCTCGCCCGATCGGGGGCCCGCGCCGTGGCCTGCGGCGCCCGACAATGCCGCCTGTCCAGCGCATCCTCGCCCCAGACACCGAACCGCCATGACAAGAGTCACCCCTGCTCCGCACGACCATGACGGCGGTGGACGGTCATCGGCAGCCCACCAGCCGGGCGAAGAGTGACCTGCGGGACAGGCACCACATCGGTGCCCGGCACCGGGGCCAGCGACCAGTGCCGGGAGATCGCGGCCAGCGCGAGCGCGCCCTCGGCCAGAGCGAACGTGTTGCCGATGCACTGACGCGGCCCCCCACCGAACGGGAAGTACGCGAACCGCGGCCGTCCCGACTGGCCCGGCTGGCCCGGCTGGCCCGGCTGGCCCGTCCAGCGGGTGGGGTCGAAGACCTCCGGCCGCGGCCACCAGCGTTCGTCGCGGTGCACCACCCACTGGCTGAGGATGAGGGTGGAGCCGGCGGGCAGGCGGTAGCCGGCGATGTCCCGGTCGGCCAACAGGTGCCGTCCCATCGCCCAGACGGGCGGGTACAGGCGCATCGCCTCGGTGAGGACGGCGTTCGTATAGGGCAGCCGGGTCAGGTCGTCCATGGTCGGGCACCGCTCGCCGAGGACCTCGTCCAGCTCCGCGTGCAACGCGGCGCGGACCGCGGCGTCTCGTCCCAGCAGGTGAAACGTCCAGGCCAGGGCGTTCGCGGTGGTCTCATGTCCGGCCAGCAGCAGGGTGAGCGCCTCGTCCCGGATCTGCTCGTCGCTCATCGGCGCGCCGGTTTCGTCGTCGCGGGCGGCCAGCAGCAGGGACAGCAGGTCGTCGCCGGTGGCCCCAGTGGCTCGGCGGGCGGCGATCATCGCGTGGATCGCCTGGTCCAGTGCGGCGCGCGCGTCCCGACGGGCCCTGGACGCGGGAAGCGGCAGCCGCTCCAGGGCCGTGAAACCGGGTAGTCCGGCCCGGCGGGCCGCCGGCATCGTCAGGTCGATCGTGGTGCGGACGATGTCCACGACCTCGCTGTCCAGATCGACGTCGAACAGGGTCCGGGCGACGATCGCCAGGGTCATCTCGGTCATCTCGGCGTGCACGTCAAGACGCTGGCCGTCGCGCCAGGTGGCGGCCGTGCGCTCGGCGATCCGCGCGAAGGTCGCGGCGTGACCGGCGATGCGCTGGCGATGGAACAGCGGCTGGATCAGCCGGCGCTGTCGCCGGTGGACGTCCCCCGCGCTGGTCAGCAGCCCCTCGCCGAGCAGCAATGTCAGCGGCTGCACCACCGTGCGCCGGCCCGCCGGCCCACGCCGCACCGCTCCCTTGCCGTAGGCCCGGTGCCCGCTGACCAGCACGTCGGCGATCGCGTCCGGCTCGGCGACGAGATACGCCGACACCGGCCAGCTCGCCACCCGCACCACCGGACCATGCTCACGAGCCAGTTCGGTGAGCCGCCCAAGCGGATCGGCCCGCAACCGCCGCAGCGCCACGATCGCGCTGTCCGCGGGCCCCGGTACCGCGAGCGGCACCGCCGCCGGCCGCGGCACGGACTCGACGGACGGCGCCTGGGACGTTCGGCTCATCGTGGAGGCTCCCTTCGACACAGGTGCACCGGTGCGTTCCGGATGCACCGGTAGGCCGAGAACATCAGGCTTACGTGTGAGTCGCCTGCGTGGAACATGTGCGGCGGATGCGAGTCCGACGCCGCCACCGACGCCCCTGGCCGGAGACAGGTGTTCCGCGGAACCACCCGGACCACGAGCGGCGGATCAGGACGGCGGGGTCAGGTGGTGGCGGGTGCGGGCGGCCTGGCGGGTGAGGTGGTCGCGTTCGGCCACGCTGGTGGCGGCGTGGGCGGCCTGCGCGTAGAGGTCGGCGGCGTGGGCCAGGTCGCCGGCGCGTTCGTGCAGGTAGGCCGAGGTGGCGGCGTATCTGGGCAGATCGGGGGGTACAGCGGCGAGGGCGGCCAGGCCGGTCTGTGGGCCGTCGGCCTCGCCCAGGGCCACGGCTCGGTTGAGGCGGACCACCGGGCTGTCGGTCAGGCGCAGCAGTTCGTCGTACCACTCGACGATCTGTACCCAGTCGGTTTCGGCGGTGCTGGGGGCGTCCGCGTGCAGGGCCGCGATCGCGGCCTGCGCCTGGTACTCGCCCAGCTGATCACGGGCCAGGGCGTGTTGCAGGATCGTCACACCTTCGGCGACCGCGGCCGTGTCCCAGCGGGTACGGTCCTGGTCCGCGAGTGGCACCAGGTCGCCGGACGGGCCGGTCCGCGACGCCCGGCGGGCATGGTGCAGCAGCATGAGCGCGAGCAGACCCGCCACCTCGGGCTCGTCGGTCAGCTCGGCGAGCTGGCGGGTCAGCCGGATCGCCTCGGCGGCGAGGTCGACGTCCCCGCCGTAGCCCTCGTTGAAGACGAGGTAGAGCACCCGCAGCACGGTCGCGAGGCCACCGGCGGTGTCCAGGGGGAGGCCGGCGATGCGCCGTTTCGCCCGGCTGATGCGCTGCGCCATGGTCGCCTCGGGGACGAGGTAGGCCGACGCGATCTGCCGGGTGGTCAGGCCGCCCACCGCACGCAGCGTCAACGCGACGGCCGACGCCGGCGCCAGCACCGGCGACGCGCACAGGAAGTAGAGGCGCAGGGTGTCGTCGGTGGCGGGCACCGGGCCCACCTCCGGCTCGGAGTCGACGACCTGTTCGCGTCCACGTCGGGACGCCTCGGCCCTCGTCGCGTCGACGAAACGCCGCCACGCGACCGTGACCAGCCACGCCTTCGGGTCCCGCGGGGGATCCTCGGGCCAGGTCTCGAACGCTCGGATCAGCGCCTCCTGCACGGCGTCCTCGGCCGATGCGAAATCCGCCCCGCGTCGGACGAGGACGCCGATCACCGTGGGCACCAGCTCCCGCAGCAACGACTCGTCCACCATGCCCCTGATCACCCGCCACCTCCGGTCACCCGACAACCCTGGCCTTTCATGCCCTGGGACGGAGCCGCCGCCGTGTTCTCGACATCGGCCGGCGGGGTCAGTGCCGGCCGGCGGGGTCAGTGCCGGCCTGCGGGGTCAGTGCCCGGGAGCGGCCGTCCGCGGGCTGGTGTGGATGGTCGCCGCGGACAGCCGGCGGATGTGGTGCAGCAGATGGGCCTGGGCGGCATGGGCGACGTCGTGGGCGGCGGCCAGGGTGAGGGTGGCGTCCACGGTGACGTCGACCTCGGCGCGCAGGCTGTGGCCGATCCAGCGGATGCGCAGCTCGCGGATGGCCTCGACACCGGGGGTGTGCAGAAGGGTGAGGGTGGCCTCGGCGACGATCGCCGGGTCGACGGCGTCCATGAGCCGGGCACCGACGACGCGGGCGGCCGAACGCAGCACCCCGAGGATCGCCACGGTGATCACCAGGCCGATCACCGGATCGGCCCCTCTCCAGCCGGCCGCCACGCCGGCGGCGCCGAGCAGAACCGCGAGACTGGTGAACCCGTCGGTGCGGGCGTGCAGGCCGTCGGCGACCAGCGCCGCCGATCCGATGCGGCGTCCCACCCCGATCCGGTAGCGGGCCACGATCTCGTTGCCGACGAAGCCGATCAGACCGGCGGCCGCCACCGCGCCGAGCTGATGGATCTGCTGGGGACGCAGCAGCCGGTCGATCGCCGTGTAGGCCGCGACCCCGCTCGACAGTGTGATCATCGCCAGGACGGCGAGGCCGGCCAGGTCCTCGGCCCGTCCGTAGCCGTAGGTGAAACGGTCGGTCGCCGGACGGCGGGCCACCGTGAACGCGATCAGCAGCGGTACCGCGGTGAGCGCGTCGGCGACGTTGTGCAGCGTGTCGCCGAGCAGCGCCACCGATCCGGACAGCACCACCACGATCGCCTGCGCGACCGCGGTCGCCGCCAGACCACCCAGGCTGATCAGCAGCGCCCGCCGGCCGGCCGCGTCCGCCTCGAGCGCGTCGTCGATCTGGTCAGCGCTGTCATGGCTGTGGCCCCCGAACAGATGTCTCCCGAACAGATGTCCCCCGAACAGGTCCGAGAGCCGGTGGCGCAGCCGTGGCCACCATCGGGTGGACCCGTCCGGATGAGAACGGGCACGGGGATGGCTGTGGGTGGGTGCTGGTCCCATGGCCTGGGACGGTAACCCAGAATGATCAATGCGGCATGATCGCAGCTGCCAGTCCGTCGCACCTGTGCGTCATCCGGCGCGGCGTAGGATCTGGCTGTGTCGACGACACGGGTCAACGCCGAGGCGACGAGCAGCCGGATGATGCTGATGCACATGCCATCCGGCCTCTTGCGCGCGTCCTGACAGACCACCGAGGAGGCCCCGGGCGGAGCCTCCTCGGGTGGGGCCGCGGCGGGGCGGGAGGATCCGAAACCGATGGGTCGCTACTTCGTGACGACGGCCATCCCGTACGTCAACGGCAAACCACACGTGGGGCACGCGCTGGAGCTGGTCGAGACCGACGCCTACGCTCGCCACCTGCGGGCGCGCGGCGAGGAGGTCCGGTTGCAGACCGGCACCGACGACAACGCGCTGAAGAACGTCCAGAGCGCCGAGGCCGAGGGCATCACCCCGGCGGAGTACGTCGAGCGGGTGGCGGCCCGGTTCATCTCGCTGCGCGAACCGCTGGACCTGTCCTTCGACGACTTCATCAAGACCAGCACCGACCCGCGGCACCGGCCCGGGGTGGAGAAACTGTGGGCGGCGTGCGCCGAATCCGGCGACTTCTACCGCAAGAGCTACGCGGGCCTGTACTGCGTCGGCTGCGAGCAGTTCTACGGCGAGGACGAGCTGGTCAACGGGCGCTGCCCGGAGCACGGCACCGTCCCGGACCTGGTCGAGGAGAGCAACTGGTTCTTCCGGCTCAGCCGCTACGCCGACCAGCTGCACGAGCTCATCTCCACCGACCGGCTGCGCATCGAGCCCGCCACCCGCAAGCGTGAGGTGCTGTCGTTCATCGAGGCGGGGTTGGAGGACTTCAGCGCCTCGCGGAGCATGACCCGCGCGCGGGGCTGGGGCATCCCGGTGCCCGGCGACCCCGACCAGGTCATCTACGTCTGGTTCGACGCGCTCGGCAACTACATCACCGCCCCCGGCTACGGCACGGACGAGGCGGGTTTCGACCACTGGTGGACGAGCAGCGACGCGCGGGTGCATGTCATCGGCAAGGGCATCATCCGCTTCCACGCCGTCTACTGGCCGGCGATGCTGCTCTCCGCCGGCGTGCGGCTGCCGGACACCATCTTCGTCCACGAGTACCTGACCGCCGACGGGATGAAGATCTCCAAGTCGGCCGGCAACGCCGAGGACCCGGCCGACATCGTCGCCGCCTACGGGTCCGACGCGCTGCGCTGGTGGATGCTCAGTGACGTGGCCCGAAGCGGCGACACCGACTACACCACCGAGCGTCTGGTCAACCGGGCGAACGAGGATCTCGCGAACAACATCGGCAACCTGGTCAACCGCACGGTGTCGATGGTCCGCCGCTACCGGGACGGGGTGATCCCCCCGGTCCCCGCGGACAATCCGGGCGCGGCCGCCCTGCGCAGGGCGCGCGCGGACGCGCCCGCCGCGATCGACGCCGCCTTCACCGCGTTCGACTACCGGCGGGCCGCCGAGGCGATCACCGCGATCGGCGACGAGGGCAACCGTTATGTCGAGGCGGCCCGTCCCTGGGAGCTGGCGAAGGCCGAACGCAAGCTGGACGCGCCCCCCGCCGCCCTCGACGCCGTACTCGCGGAACTGGTCGCCACCTGCCGTGAGATCGCGACGCGCCTGGTCGCGTTCCTCCCGGAGGCGGCCGCGCGCATCGCCGCCCAGTGCGGCGACGGCGGCGACCAGGTGGCCGAGCCCACGCCGGTCTTCCCCCGGCTGGAGCTGGCCAAGACCTGAGTCCGCCAGCCGGCGGACCCGCCGGACCGGCCCCGCGCGCCGGACCAGCCCAGCGGGGCCGGCTCGGCGGGCGGGGGGCTACGGCGGAGTCGGGCGGAAGCGGCGCAGGCGCAGGCTGTTGGTCACGACGAACACCGAGCTGAACGCCATCGCGGCGCCGGCGATCATCGGGTTGAGCAGGCCGGCGGCGGCCAGCGGCAGAGCCGCGACGTTGTAGCCGAACGCCCAGATCAGGTTGCCGCGGATCGTGCGCAGGGTGGCGCGGGACAACCGGATCGCGTCGGCCATCAGCCGTGGATCGCCGTGCACCAGGGTGAGGTCGGAGGCCTCGATCGCCGCGTCCGTCCCGCCGCCCATGGCGATGCCGAGATCGGCCTGGGCGAGCGCGGCCGCGTCGTTCACCCCGTCGCCGACCATCGCGACGGTGTGGCCGTCCTGCTGGAGCTGGCGCACCGCGGCGACCTTCTCCTCGGGCAGCACCTCGGAGATCACCTCGCCGGCGGCGATGCCGACCTCGGTGGCCACCGCCCGCGCGACGGCCGTCGAATCCCCGGTCAGCAGGATCGGACGCAGACCGAGGCGGCGCAGGTCGGCGACCGCGGCGGCCGCGGTGGGCCGCACCGTGTCGGCGACGCTGATCAGCCCGCGGGGCTGCCCGGCCCAGCCGACGACGACGGCGGTCCGGCCAAGCTCCCGCTCGCCCGCCAGAGCCCCGGCGAGCACGGGGGGAAGCTCGCCGAACAGGCTGTCCCGGCCGACGACCACCCGATGGCCCTCGACCACCGCGCGCACGCCCAGGCCCGCGTCCCCGGCGAACTCGGTCGCCGGCGGCAGCGTGCCGTCGGCCCGCGCGTCCCGTGCGGCCTGCGCGATCGCCCGACCGATCGGATGCTCACTGCCGTCCTCGGCGGCTCCGGCGATCCGCAGCACCTGGGCGGCGTCCTCCCCCGGTGCCGGATGGACCTGCGTGACCCGCATCCGGCCGCTGGTGAGCGTCCCGGTCTTGTCCAGCAGCACGACCTGGATGCGACGGGTCGACTCGAGGACCTCCGGTCCCCGGATGACGATGCCCAGCTGCGCGCCGCGTCCGGTGCCGACCAGCAGCGCGGTCGGGGTGGCCAGGCCCAGCGCGCACGGGCACGCGATGATCAGTACGGCCACGGCCGCGGTGAACGCGTCGGTCGTCGACGCGCCGGTGACCAGCCACGCCACCAGCGTGATGAGGGAGGCCACCAACACGACCGGGACGAACACGGCCGAGACCCGGTCGGCGAGCCGTTGCACCTTCGCCTTGCCACTCTGGGCCTGCTCCACCAGCTGCCCGATCCGCGCGAGCTGCGTGTCGGCGCCGACCCGGGTCGCCCGCACCACCAGCCGCCCGCCGGCGTTCACGGTCGCGCCGACGACGGCGTCCTGCGGTCCGACCTCGACCGGCACCGACTCCCCGGTGACCATGCTCGCGTCGACCGCGGAACGCCCCTCGACCACGACCCCGTCGGTCGCGATCTTCTCGCCGGGTCGCACGACGAACTCCGCGCCGATGCGCAGCTCCTCGATCGGCACCCGGACCTCGACGAACGTGTCCTGAGGACTGTCCGCCGACGCGGCTGGCGCGGCCGGTCGCGTCGCGTCGGCGGGACGGCGGATGGTGACCTCCCGCGCGCCCAGGTGCAGCAGGGCGCGCAGCGCCGCCCCCGAACGCCGGCGGGCCCGCAGCTCCAGGAACCGCCCGGCCAGCAGGAACACCGGGACGCCGGCGGCCACCTCGAGATAGATCGCCGCGTCGTCCGTGCCGCCGGCGGCCCCACCGGCCGGTGTCATCCCCGGCATGTTCGCCATGCCTGGCATGTCATTCATACCGGGCATGGCGGGTGGGGTGGGGTGGGTGCCGATGTCGCCCAGGCCGCCGGTGAACGAGAAGCCATGGCGCATCCCGGGATCGCCGGCGCCGCCGAAGACCAGCGCGTAGAGCGACCAGCAGAAGGCCGCGAGCGTGCCGAGGGAGACCAGGGTGTCCATGGTCGCCGCGCCGTGCCGGGCGCCCCGGGCCGCCGCCGCGTGGAACGGCCAGGCCCCCCAGGTCACCACCGGCACCGTCAGGGCCAGGCTGACCCACTGCCAGTAGTCGAACTGCCAGGCCGGGACCATCGCCAGCGCGATCACCGGCGCGGCCAGCACCGCCGAGAGGAGCAGACGGCGGCGCATCAGGCGCAGATCAGCGCCGCCGGGTTCCGCCTCGGGCCGCCCGGCGGGTTCGGCGACCCTGTCCGGATCGGCCCCGTCCCGGTCGGCAGCGGGGCTGTCCGGCTGGGCGCCAGCCGGGGGCTCCGCTGTAGGGGCTGCCGGTGAGAACGCCGGTGCGGCCGTCGCCGTGTAACCGGCGGCACGCACGGCCGCGATCAGATCGTCGACGGACAGTCCGAGGCTGGTGGACTCGGCGCCGACGGTCTGACCGCTGGCCGCCCGACCATCGGCCGCCGCCGTGCCGGTGCTCAGAGTGGGAGCGACCCGGGTGATGGTGGCCTTCTCGGTCGCGTAGTTGACCGTGGCGGTGATGCCGTCCAGCCGGTTGAGCTTGCGTTCCACCCGTGCCGCGCAGGACGAGCAGGTCATCCCGCCGATCGCGAGCTCCACCCGGTCAGGGTGCGTGGAGTCGGTGGCGGGCACGTTCAGGCGCGCCCGACGAGTTCGAACCCGGCCTCCGAGATCGCGGCGCGGACGTCCCCGTCGGCCAGCTCCTGCTCGCTGACCACGGTGACCCGACCGTCGGCCAGATCGACCGTGATGGTCGAGACCGAGGGCAGCCGCTCCAGCTCCTCGGTCACCGACTGGACGCAGTGGCCGCAGTTCATCCCGGTCACGGTGTAGGCAGTGGTGGTCATCGGCGACCCTCATCCCTTTCTCGGTCTTCGGTCAGCGTGCTCCGCGGGCGATGTCCTCGCCGGGCGGAGCACCCGGGCGGGCACGTCCGGCATGCCGAAAGTACCCCTCCCCCGTATCGTCCACCACTACCCCCGGGGGGTACCAGATCCGAAGCGACGGATGTCACGACCCCGAGGCGGGCAGAGCCGCCTGCGACCCTGACGCGTCCGACCGCCCCGGCCCGAGCCGCGCGCGTCACGACACCCGCCGCCACCTGCGCCAACGGTCCACGGCCACATGGTGACACCGGTCCGCCACGATGGGCATCCGCGTGATGGCGGCCGCCAGGACACCGACCGTCACTTTGGGCGGAGCACCGTCGTCCAATAAGCCGCAAAAGTACTAATTTATTGACATGATGCCCGCCTCCCACCATCTGGCCACGAGGGGCCAGTACGGCAGGGGATCAGTACGGCAGGGGATCAGCGGGTGGACCGCAGGCCGCGGGCGACCTCGACGGCCCAGTAGGTCAGGATGATGTCGGCGCCGGCACGGGCGATGCCGGTGATGGTCTCGGCGATCATGCGATCGCGGTCGATCCATCCGGCGGCCGCGGCGGCCTCGATCATCGCGTACTCGCCGGAGACCTGGTAGGCGGCGACCGGCACGTCCACCGCGTCGGCCACCGCACGCAGGATGTCCAGGTAGGCCAGCGCCGGCTTGACCATCACCGCGTCCGCGCCCTCCGCGAGGTCCAGTGCCACCTCGCGCAGCGCCTCCCCCACCGACCTGGCCGGGTCCTGCTGGTAGCCGGCCCGGTCGCCGAACCGCGGCGCGCACTGCGCGGCCTCGCGGAACGGGCCGTAGAACGCCGATGCGTACTTCGCCGAGTAGGCCAGGATCGGCAGGTGGGTGAAGCCCCCGCCGTCCAGGGCCGCCCGGATCGCGGCGACCTGGCCGTCCATCATGCCGCTGGGCGCGACGACCTCGGCGCCGGCCCGGGCCTGGGCGAGGGCGATCTCGGCGTAGCGCACGAGCGTGGCGTCGTTGTCGACCTCGCCGTCGGCGGTGAGCAGGCCGCAGTGTCCGTGGTCGGTGTACTCGTCC
Organism: Frankia sp. AgPm24; assembly: GCF_023243055.1. Lineage (NCBI taxonomy): Bacteria > Bacillati > Actinomycetota > Actinomycetes > Frankiales > Frankiaceae > Frankia > Frankia sp. AgPm24. Next base: position 86,413 of record NZ_JALKFW010000210.1, read on the forward strand.
AGGCAGAGGTCGCTCATCAGCACGACGTCGCCGCCGACCTCACCGGCGAGATCCGCCAGCGCCAGTTGGACGATGCCGGCCGGATCGTCGGCACCCGAGCCGCGTGCGTCCTTGTCCGCCGGCACCCCGAACAGGATCAGTCCGCCGACACCGGCCTCGACCGCCTCCACCGCGGCCCTGCGCAGCGAGGAACGGCTGTGCTGGACGACCCCGGGCATCGAGGAGATGGGGACGGGTTCGTCCACACCTTCCCGGACGAACATCGGCAGCACCAGGTCGGCGGGGTGCACCCGGACGTCGGCGACCAGCCGGCGCAGGGCGGGCGTCCGCCGCAGGCGCCGCGGCCGTGCCGTCGACCAGTCCCCGAACGGCCCGCCGGGCAGCCCGCCGGACACGCTCACCGCCGGGCGCCGCGCCGCGGCTTGGGCAGGCGGGCGGCGAGTGGGCCGATCTTGCCGAGTTCCTCGCGGTGTTCCGCGGCGAACTCGGCCAGGGCTCCGACCAGCGCCGGGATGGACGCCTCCGGGGCCTGGACGTCCACCCGCAGACCGAGTTCCTGGGCGGTCGCGGCGGTGGCCGGGCCGATCACGGCGATCACGGTCGTCTCGTGTGGCTTGCCCGCGATCCCGACCAGGTTGCGCACGGTCGACGAGGAGGTGAACACGACCGCGTCCACCCGGCCGCCCTTGAGCGCCTCGCGGATCGGGGCGGGCGGCGGGGCGGCGCGCACCGTCCGGTAGGCGGTGACGTCGTCGACCTGCCAGCCGCGGTCCTTCAGGCCCGCGACGAGGGTCTCGGTGGCGATGTCGGCCCGGGGCAGCAGCACCCGGTCAAGCAGGTCGAGGGACTCGTCGAAGTCCGGCCAGTCCTCCAGCAGACCCTCGCTGGTCTGCGCCGCCGTGGGGACGAGGTCCGGTCGGATGCCGAACGCCCGCAGCGCGTCCGCCGTGGCCTCGCCGATCGCGGCCACCTTGACCCCGGCGAACGCCCGGGCGTCCAGGCTGCGCTCCTCGACCTTCTCCTGGACGGCGCGCACCGCGTTCACGGAGGTGAAGGCGACCCACTGGTAGCGCCCGGAGACCAGGCCGGTGATCGCCCGCTCCATCGGGGCCGCGGTACGCGGCGGCTCGACGGCGATCGTCGGCACTTCCAGTGGACTCGCGCCGTGCGAACGCAGCAGGTCGGACAGGGTGGCCGCCTGCTCCTTGGTGCGGGGGACGAGCACCGTCCAGCCGAACAGCGCGCGGGTCTCCCACCAGGACAGCTTCGCGCGGGTGGCGACCACCGGGCCGACCGAGATGACGACCTGGGAGACGGGTGCCTGGCTGGCGTTCAGCAGCGGCGCGACGTCGGCCTCGAGGCGGTCCAGCGTGGAGGTGACAGTGCGCTGGTCGGTGGTGGTGCCATCGACGGTGACGGCGACCGGGGTGTCCCCGGGCCGGCCGTGTTCGACCAGGGCGGCCACGACCTTGCCCGTCTCGGTCGGCGCCGCGGTGATGACGAGGGTTCCCGGGGTCTGCGCCAGGGCGCCCCAGTCGAGGTCGCCGGGGGCGGGCGGCGGAGCGCCGAAGCCACCGAAACCACCGCCACCCAGGCCCAGCGGCGAGCCGAAGCCGCCGCCCAGACCCCCACCGAGGCCGCTGCCCAGCCCGGTCATCGGCCGGGCGCCGAGCCGGCCGAAACCGGGTGCGGTCAGCGGCCCGACCGGGTCGCTGCCGCCGAACGGCGACGGCGCGGGCAGCGTGCCCGAGGAGGAGAAGTCACCGGCGGTGGTGGCGAACGTGATCGGCGAGCCGGGTGCGACACCGGCGTAGGTGGCGACCGCCGCACCGGTGAGGATGCCGGGCACCACCCGGTAGGGGATGCGGGCCTTCGCCAGCGCCTGGGCGTCGGCGGCGCCGATCCGGGTCAGCCACGGGTCGGACGCGTAGAGCCGGACCACCCGGTCACCGGCGCGGGCGCGGCTGACCACGGCGGCCGTCGCGGCCTCGGCGTCCCGGATCGGCTTCGACGCCTCGAGGTCACCGATGCGCAGGACCTCGGCGGTGAGGTGGTCCAGCACGGCGGGTGCGACGTCGGGATCAGCGACGACGAGATCGGCCGCCGCCAGGGTCTCGACCGCGAGGACCGTCAACAACCCGGGGTCGCGGGGACCGGCGCCGACCAGTGCGACCGGGGAGACGGGCTTCTTCGTGCGTCGGGTGGCCATGCTCAGCTAGTTCCCATCAGCGAGTGTGCTCCGGCGGACAGCATGTCGTCCGCGAGGCGCTGCCCGAGCGCCTCCGGGTCGACGGCGGACCCGGTCACGTCACGCCGGAGGACCGTACTGCCATCCGGCGCGGCGACGACCGCCCGCAGGCGCAGTCGACCCGCGGGGGACGCATCACCGGCCGTTGCCACTGAGCCGGCGCCCACCAGGCCCGCGTCCGCCACCGGCGCCGGCTGTGCCACTGCCAGGGCGCCGACCGGGGCGGTGCAGCCGGCCTCGATCGCGGCGAGGAACGCGCGTTCGGCCCTCACCGCGATGGACGACGATGCGTCATCGAGCACAAACCGTAGCAGCTCGGCGAGGGCACCATCGACGGGCTGACCATGATCTGGCCACGTTTGGCCACCGGTCGATCCCGCAGACGCGCGCCACGCCGCCGTCACGCCCTGGATCTCCCGGTTCACCCCTTCACGTTCGGTCATCGGCGCGCCGACCAGAACCCGCCCCGGACCGGCCAGCGCGAGCCCGCCACCACCGCCGCACTCGATCGCGAGCGCCCCCTGGCCGGGCGCCGGCAGCATCACCTCCGGGTCGATGACCTCGGTGACGGCGTCGAGCCGGTCGAGGCGGGCGAGCCCGGCGTAGGCGAGCACGACCGCGTCGACCTCGCCGTCGATGGCCTTCTTGATCCGGGTGTCGACGTTGCCGCGGATCGGGACGACGTCAAGGTCCAGCCTGAGCGCCCGCAGCTGCGCGGCGCGGCGCGGCGATCCGGTCGCGACCCGGGCGCCGCGCCCGAGCTCCCGCAGCCGCCGGCCACTTGGTGAGACCAGCACATCCCGAGTGTCCTCCCGGGGCGGGACGGCGGCCAGGACGAGGCCGGGCGGGGTCGCGGTCGGCAGGTCCTTCAACGAGTGCACGGCGAGGTCGATCTCCTGCGCCAGCAGCGCGTCCCGCAGCGCGCTGACGAACACACCGGTGCCACCGATCTGGCTGATCTCCGCGGCCGAACGGTCGCCCGCCGTGACGATCGGGATCAGGTCGACCTCGCAGCCGACCTGCGCGCGGAGCTGGTCGGCGATCATCCCGGACTGGGCCATCGCCAGCGCCGATCGGCGGGTGCCCAGCCGCAGTCGACGCCCGGCGAAGTGGGCGCGCAGCTGCGCGCGCCGCCTCGCGGGTTCGACGTGGTCGCTGGTCGGGTCGGTCGCCGTCACGAATGCTCCACAAGATCAAGATCGGGCGCGGACACCACTGCGGGTACCTCGCGCGGCAGGTCGAACAGTTCCCGCAGCGCCTCCGCGTAGGAGTCGCCGCCGGGTGCGCCGGCCAGCTGCTGGACGCGCACGGTCGGGGCGTGCAGCAGCTTGTCCACGACGCGGCGGACCGCCCCCTGCACCTGTTCCCACTCTCGACTGTCCAGGTCAGGCAGGCGGGTACGCAACCGGGCGAGCTCCGCGCCGACGACGGAGTCGGCGTGGGCGCGCAGCGCCACCACGGTCGGCGCGACCCGGTCGGCGCGGCGCCGGTCGAGGAATCCCGCGACCTCGGTCGCGACCAGCCCGCGGACCGCCTCGACGTCGTGCGCCACCTGCGCCCCGTCCAGGGCGACCCGCAGCGTCTCGATGTCGATGAGGCTGACCCCCGCCAGCTCACGCACGCCCGGGTCGATGTCGTGCGGGAGCGCGAGGTCGAGGAAGACCAGGGGTCGCCCACCGCGCCCGGCGAGGCCTGCGGCCGCCATCTCCTGGTCGACGACCAGGCCCGCGGCACCGGTGGAGGAGATCACCAGGTCCGCCAGCATGATCTCGTGCGGCAGGTCCGACAGGCTCACCACCCGCCCGCCGTGCAGCTGCGCGACCCGGTCCGCCCGGGCCGCCGTACGGTTGGCGATCACGATGTCGCTGGCTCCGGCACGCCGCGCCGTCTGCGCCGCCAGCGAGCCGACCGCGCCCGCGCCGATGAGCAGCACGCGGGCACCCGCCAGCGGCGGCTGCGCGGGCTGTGCGGGCTCGGTCAGGGGTGCGACCGGGGTCTCCGCCAGGACACCGAGGCTCACCGCGGCCAGTTGGATGCCCACCGCTACGATGGACGCACCGGCGGCGTCGATCGACGTCTCGGAATGGGCCCGCTTACCGACCCGCAGCGCTGCCTGGAACAGGCCCGACAGCGCGGCACCGCTGCCCCCGGCCTCCTGCGCGGCCCGGTACGCGCCACGTACCTGCCCGAGGATCTGGGACTCGCCCACCAGCATGGAGTCGAGCCCGCAGACGACGGAGAACAGGTGCCCGACCGCCCGCGCGTCGTGGTGGACGTACAGGTGCGCGGCCAGGTCTGCGAGGTCGATGCCGCAGATCCGGCTCAGCTGGTCGGAGATGTCGGCGACGCCGCCGTGGAAGGTCTCGACCTCCGCGTAGAACTCGGTGCGGTTGCAGGTGGACAGCACGACCGCCTCGTTCACGTGCGCGGCCGCCGTCAGATCGTGCAGGACCTTGGGGGTGTCCGCGGGCGAGACCGATGCCTGCTCCAGCAGGGAGGTCGGCGCCGTGCGGTGGTTGAGTCCGACGACCAGCAGGCTCATGCCCACTCACCACCCGGACCACCCGAGGCACTCGGGCGGGCGGCGAACATCGGCGGCGCGGCCACCACACCGCGCGGCAGGACCGGCGATGTCGGTCCCCCCGACCAGCTCGGTTGCCCCGGCCAGCTCGGTTGCCCCGACCAGCTCGGTTGCCCCGGCCAGCTCGGTCCGATCTCGTGCACGACCTGCGCCGGCCGTGCCTGTCCGGCTTGACGAGTCACCCGCACGACCCCATCCGTCTCGCTTGTCACCCTGTCCGGCCGGGAGCTCACCCCACGTGCCGCTGTCGTCGGGGGCGGATCGCCGAGCCGGTCGCGATCCGCGACGGGTGGCTCCGCCGCCGGCGTCGTCGCCGGCCCCGGACGCGGTTCGCCCACCGCCCCGGTCAACCTCCGCGGTCGCGCCCGCGCTCCGCTGTGGACCTCGAGGGCGCCACGGGCACTGACCGTCGTGGCGGAATCCGCGGCCTTGCCGGTCCGCGCGGGCGGGGCGGGGCTGGACGACCCGTCGGCGGCGGATCCCGCCGGTCGTTTGCGCGCCTCGTGGAACGAAAGGATCTGCAGTTCCACGGCGAGGTCGACCTTACGCACGTCCACCCCTTCCGGCACCATCAGAACCGTGGGGGCGAAATTGAGAATGCTCGTGACCCCCGCGGCCACCAGCCGGTCACACACCCGTTGTGCCGCAGCCGCCGGAGTGCAGATCACCCCGATCGTGACGGCACACTCGGCGATCACCTGCTCCAGCTCGTCGACGGGACGGACGACCACCTCGCCGACCCGCTCGCCGACCCGGTCGGGATCCGCGTCGACCAGAGCCACGATACGGAAACCCCGCGCATGAAACCCCCCGTAACCGGCGAGAGCATGGCCAAGATTGCCCACCCCGACCAGAAGAACGGAACGGTCCTCGGTGAGCCCGAGCCGCGTGGCGATGCAGTCCAGCAGGACATCCACCTCGTAGCCCACCCCGCGAGTGCCGTAGGAACCCAGATAGGACAGGTCCTTGCGGACTTTCGCCGACGTCACACCGGTGGCGGCGGCCAGCGTGTCGGACGACACAGTGTGCACGCCATGATCCGCCATGGTCGTCAGTACGCGGAGGTAGAGCGGGAGCCGGGCCACCGTCGCCTCCGGCACCGATGATCGGTTGGCCGCCGGTTCACTGCGCGCACGTCGCCTGATGACCGCTGGGCGACGCCGTGGCTGGCTCATCCGCGGCTCCGATCTGCGGGCACGCGTCCCTCGCTGCGAGGACGGGAGATCCCGTCAGAAGTCGCGGGCCCATCTTTCGTGGCCTTGCCGATCCTCGTCGAGGTGCGGCGCCACAAGTCAGATGTCGTCGGGCAGTGTACGACTTCGTGAAGCGATTCACGAAGTGCACGAAAGTGCTCTGGACATGGGTCAGGGACGGCCGGTGGGACGCATCGACCATCGGCCGCCGCCGACGAGGGCCTGGCGCAGCCGCTCCTGCTCCACCCGCCAGTAACCGTGCTCGCGGCCGTCGACCAGGGTGACCGGCACCCGGTCGCCGTACTCGTCGGCGAGCCGGACGTCGGAGTCGACGTCGACCTCGCGCCAGCCGACCCCCTCCTGCGCCGCGACGCGAATGATCGCGTCGCGGGCGGTGTCACACAGGTGGCAACCCACCCGGGTCAGGAGCGTGATGCGGGCCTCGCCGTCCGGTTCCGCGGAGCCTGGGCCGTCGGGTCTCATGCCCCCGATGGTAGGTCCAGGCCGTGCTTGGGAGGGTCGGTGCGGGGCGACCGCGGGCGACCCGGAGCGATCCCCGGCTGCCACCCGTACGCGGTACAGCTACACTCAGCTACCTGAGTCCTTGTCCACCGAGGCCTCGCGGCCGTCCTGGCGCGACCGAACCTCCGGAGTCCGGACTGTGACCGACTGCACGTTCACCAACGTCGCCGCCGGCCCTGCCAGTGCGCGGCGAGGCCGGAACGTGCGACCGGCCCCCGCGCTGTTCCCCGCGCCCGGCCGACCGGCCGGCCAGGTCGGCCGGGTTGGCCTGCCTGGCCTCGCCCGGCTCGGCCGCTGGCTGCTCGCCACCTCGGTGGCGGCGACGGGCGCGTCACCGCCCATCGACGCACCCGCGGAGCGCACCACCGCCGGTCCCACCGCCGCGACGCCCGGCCCGGACCGCCCCGGCCGCAACAGCGACAGCCCGGACGCCCCCACCAGCTCGACCGCCCCGGCGGGCGGACCGGACCCGACCGCGGAACCCGACCGGCACGAACCCGCCGACCAGCGTTGGGCGGCCCTGGTCGCCCGGGCCAGCCGGGGCGACAGCGATGCCTTCGGTGAGCTCTACGACCACTACGCCGATCGGGTGTTCCGCTACGCGCTCTACCGGGTGGGCGGTGATCCGGCGGCGGCCGAGGACGTCGTCAGCGAAACGTTCCTCCGGGCACTGCGGATGATTGGCGCCTTCACCTGGCAGGGCCGCGACATCGGCGCCTGGTTCATCACCATCGCCCGCAATCTTCTGGTTGACCAGGCCCGTTCCGCGCGGCGTCGCTTCGAGATCCCGACCGCGGACATCCTCGCCGCCGCCGACCGCGGCCACCGGCACGTCACGCCCGGCCCCGAGGAGCTGATCGTCGCGGGCCTGACCCGCCAGGAACTGCTGGAAGCGATCCAACGCCTGGGGCCGGACCAGCGGGAGTGCATCGCGCTGCGGTTCCTCGAGGAGATGTCGGTGCGCGAGACCGCGCTGGCGATGGGCCGCAACGAGGGCGCCGTCCGGGCCCTGCAACTGCGCGCGGTACGCACGTTGGCGCGCTCCCTGCCCGCGCACAGATCGGCCTGAGCACCGATCCATCGGACCGGACTCGCGATCCGCGGAATTTTCCGGCGAATCACCGACCCGCCCTGCGCGTTGTTGTTGGCGGGAGCACCTTCGCGCCATCAGATCCCCGCCGGGAGCCGTCCGCCGACAGCATCGCGCCGTAGTCTGACGACACGTTGACGGGCGCAGGACCGCATGGAGATGACCGGATGAGGGTGCGACGCAAGGGTGCGGCCGAGATCAGGCAGGCGGCCGAGGCTGCGGCGATCGCCGCGCTGAAGGTCGCGGCGCAGGAAGTCCCTCGTCCACCGTTCGACGAGTCCACGGCCGCCTTCTTCGACGTCGACAACACGGTGATGGCCGGCGCGTCGATCTTCTACTTCGCCCGCGGTCTGGCCGCCCGGGACTTCTTCGACTCCCGCGATCTGCTCCGCTTCGGGCTGGCGCACCTGACCTACCGGCTGCGCGGGCAGGAGAACTCCGACGGCATCCAGGACGCCCGGGAGACCGCCCTCGCCTTCGTGGCCGGCCGTTCGGTCGCGGAGATCGTCCGCTACGGCGAGGAGATCTACGACGAGCGGATGGCGGAGCAGATCTACTCGGGCACCCACGCGCTCGCCCAGCAGCATCTGGACGCCGGCCAGCGGGTCTGGCTGGTGACCGCGACTCCGGTGGAACTCGCCTCGGTGATCGCTCGCCGCCTGAGCCTGACCGGTGCGCTGGGCACCGTCAGCGAGGTCCGCGACGGCTCCTACACCGGCAGGCTGGTCGGCGGCCTGCTGCACGGCCAGGCGAAAGCCGAGGCGGTGGCGGCCCTGGCCGAACGTGAGGGGCTGGATCTGTCCCGCTGCTGGGCGTACTCCGACTCGATCAACGACCTTCCGCTGCTCTCCCTGGTCGGCCATCCGGTCGCCATCAACCCGGACCCGGATCTCAAGGCGATCGCCCGGGAACGGGACTGGCCGGTCAAGGATTTCCGGACGGCCCGCAAGGCGGTCCGGATCGGCATTCCGGCGGCCGCCGGCGCGGGCGCGCTCGCCGGCGGTGTCGCGGCCGGGATGGCGCTGCGGCGGCGGGTCGTCAGCGCCTGATCCGCCCACGACCCACCGGCCGGCTGGCCCCGGTCAGAAGAAGACCGAACGGCGCTGCATCAGCAGGCTGTACAGCGTGTGCTGAATCGTCTCCCGGATACTGTCGGTGAGCTCGAAGACGAGCATCGGATCGTCAGCCGCCTCCGGCGGATGAACATCGGTGGCGACCGGCTCACCGAACTCGATGTACCACTTCGATGGCAACGGGACCAGACCGAACAACCCCAACCAGGGGAAGGTCGGCGTGATCGGCAGATAGGGCAGCCCGAGCAGTCGAGCCAGTGACTTCGCGTTCCCGATCATCGGATAGATCTCCTCCGCGCCGACGACCGTGCACGGAATGATGGGCACACCGGCCCGCAGCGCCGCCGAGACGAATCCGCCCCGGCCGAAACGCTGGAGGGTGTAGCGATCCCGGAAGGGCTTTCCCACCCCTTTGAACCCCTCCGGCCACACACCCACGAGATGGCCCGCACCCAGCAGCCGCTCGGCATCGGCCTGACAGGCCAGCGTGTTACCGATCTTGCGGGCGAAGGGCGCCAGGAACGGCACGGCGAACACGAGATCCGCCGCCAGCATCCGCAGGTTGCGGTGGGCGGGATGGTGGTCGAGGATCGCCATCGCCATCATCAGGGCGTCCATGGGCAGGGTGCCGGAGTGGTTGGCGACCACCAGGGCACCACCGGTGTCGGGAATGTTCTCCAGGCCCCGGGTCTCGACCCGGAAGTAGTCGCGGTAGATCGGGCGCAGCAGCGGAGCGAGCACGTGCTCGGTCAGATCGGCATCGAAGCCATGCTCGTCGATGACGTAGTCGCCGGTGATCCGGCGGCGCAGAAAGGCGAGCACGCCCGCCAGCGCCGACTCGAGGTCACCGGTGCCCGCACCGGGTCGCACGGCGTCGTCCGCCGGCCGGTCGGCATCGTCGGCCGCGGGCCGCGGGCCCATCTCGGTGACCGTGGCTGGCGGATCGGCCGACGCGGGGCCGTCCAGCGTCCTGCGGCGGGCTCGAGGTGCCCGCGCGACCTCACCGGTCGCACCGGTCGCACCGGTCGCACCGGTCCGGCCACGCGATGGTGTTTCCGCGGCCGTGCGGGAGGCCGCGGGGGTCCGGTTCGCACCCCGCGGGCCGGCGGCGTCCGGGCCGACACCGCGCAGGGGCGACTCGCCACCATCGTCGGCGCCGGGGGTGGCACGTGCCGCGGCGGGAGCGGTCGGCTTGGTCGCGGCGGTCGGGGTGGTCGGGGTGGTCGGGGTGGTCGAACGGCGCTGTGCCGGCTGGGTGGTGCCACGCGCGCGGGTCCGGTCACGGCGGGTGGCACCGGGCCTCGCGCCCTCCTGATCCGGGCGTCGGTCACCGTTGAGCGGGATGATCTTCGCCTCGCCCTGTGTGGGCTCGGGTACGTCACCGTCGGACATGAACGCCGCCGCCTTCCCTGGCTTCCCGCCAGGCATGGCGGAACGTCGCGAACCGGGCCGTCATCGCGCCGAACCCGCCAGCCATCGCCGGTTCAGCGAACCGAGCAGACCATGTTCGACGCGGGAGACCAGCTCGTGATCGATGGTGAATCGAAGGTCCCGGTACCGCACGAACGCGTCGAAGGTCTCCACCGTCGAATACCGCGGGCGGTAGCCGAAAACCCCGATCAGCCGACTCGTGTCCACCGCCCGCCCATGTGTGAGCAGATCGAGCTGCTCCGCGGAGTAATCGATGATCCGTAGTCGGCGGGCGAGCCCCCCGAGCAGTTCGATGGCCGGGAAGGGAGCGGGGACACTCGGCCGGCCGGCCCGTCGAATCGCCTGCGACAGCAGCATCACGCCATCCCCCGCGACGTTGAAGGTACCCGCGTGGTGGCCGCGCGCGGCGCGCAGCAGCACCGCGAGCGCGTCGGTGGAGTGCAGCAACTGGATGCGCGGGTCGAAGCCCAGCACCGTCGGCACCACCGGAAGATCGAGGTAGAGCGCCAGCGCGTTGTCGGAGTGCGGGCCGAGGATGTTGGTGAACCGCAGCACGGTGACCGCGATGTCGGGCCGGCGCCGGCTGAATCCGCGCACGTAGCCCTCGACCTCGACGGCATCCTTCGCATAACCGGCCGTGGGCAGCGCACGTGGCTGTGTGTCCTCGGTGAACAGCGCGGGATCGCGCGCGGAGGAACCGTAGATCGCGGTGGTGGACTTCACCACGAGCCTGGTGACCGTGGTCGATTTCTGGCACGCGGCGAGCAGCTGCATCGTGCCGATCACGTTCGTCTCCTTCATCGCGGCTCGACCGCCGGCTCCCAGCGGCGTCGCGATGACGTTGAGATGCAGCACCGTGTCAATACCGGTCGCGGAGATCACCTTGGCGATCAGCGGATGGCGGATATCGGCACGAACGAAATGAGTACGGCCGAGATCGGCCGTGGGAACGGTGGTGTCAACACCGATCACCGATTCGATCTCGGGATCGGCTGCCAGCACGGAGGCGACCTCGGCGCCCAGCGGACGGGCGACACCGGTCACCAGCACCCGGCGTGGTCTCATCGCAGTCTCCCCGGAACGGCCCGGCCCCGACGCGGTGACGTGCCACGCCACGGCTGATCGCGAGATGCCCCCGCAGACCACCAGCTACCCGTCCACCATCCACCGGGTGCTCGTGGCTGCGCCATCGTCCTCGTCATCGTACGCGCACACACGCCGCATTCACTGCGCAGCGTAAGGATGCGGCGGTGTGCTAGCTACTCTGAGTAGCCATCTCGCGGTGGTGGACGGTCGCCGGGTCAGACGGACAGGGGCAGATCCCGGACTATCTGAAAGGGAGACGTCTCGCGGGGCAGTTGGCCGACGACGACGGCGTCCTCCCGGCGCAGCCGCAGCGCGTCGCTGGCACGCCCGCAGTTGACCGCGATCATCAGACGGCGCAGCGCGTCCTCGCAGATCGTCACGCCACCCCGGGGCACCTCGCCGTAGGTGTGGGTGAAGGTCAGCCGCATGGCCCGACTGCCGGTGCGGACCTCCACGGGATCGCCGAGCAGGATGCCGGCGGCCTCGAGGTCGTTACGCGTCATGTTCAGCGACAGGTTGCCGAAGTGGTCGATCGAGACGACCTCACCGTGCACATGATCGTCGTCGACGACGCAGGTGCGGGGCCGGAACTGGATGAGGCTGGCCGCGTCGAGGGGCGGGCCGACCTGGGCCAGGTCGAGGCCCCCGGCGATCCGGGCGGCGACCGGCGCGTAGACGTCACGCCCGCGAAAGACCGCGGTCGGCAGCGGCAGCCACAGCTCCCGGTTGGCGATCTCGCGAACCTCGACGATCCCGCCGCGGGCCTCCCAGGCCAGCGAGGCGACGCCGTTGTCCGGGCAGACGAACACCGAGCCGTCGGCGGCACGAACCGCGATCCCCCGGGTGTAGCCGTCCGCGTCGAGGCGCTCGACAACGACGAGATGGATGCCGATCGGCAGGTAGCCCACCGCATCGGCCAAGGTTATGGCGGCATGACCGACGTCCTGCGGTGCGATCCCATGACAGAGATCAAGCACGCGGGCCGACGGGGCATGCCTGGCGATCACACCGTGACAGACGCCGACACAGGCGTCGTCCACACCGTAGTCGGACAGGAAGTTGATCCACGAACTCGCCATCTCACTCCCCTGCCTGCGTCAGCACGCGGCAACGCCACCTTGTGACACCAGCCTGCCACACCGCAATCGTCAGAGCACGTAGAGCGATATGCCGTGCTTCCCTGAGGTACACGACAGGGTGCTGGTGGCGGGCCGGTGACCAGGCAGGCGCCCGTGCTGGACGCGGTCAGCCGGATCGTCCGACGGACGGGCTCGGACGAGCGGAGTCACAGGAGCGAGACGGCGGGGCCGTGCCTACTTCTTGTTACGACGCTGGACGCGCGTGCGCTTGAGCAGTTTGCGGTGCTTCTTCTTGGCCATCCGCTTACGACGCTTCTTGATGACTGAGCCCACGTACCCGACCGATCTATGTTGAGGAGGTTACCGAGCGAGCCTACCCGCCTCGGCGGGCAAACACGGGAGCCCGGTGCTCCGGGCTGCCAGCGACGACACTGGTCGGCTAGGTCTGGCCGAGTTCGCGGGAGCGGTCGCTGGCGGCCAGGCAGGCGTCCATCAGCGCCGCGCGCACCGCCGCGCGATCCAGGTGATGGAGCGCGGCGATGGTCGTACCGGCCGGCGAGGTCACCGCCTCACGCAGCAACGCCGGGTTCTCGCCGGTCTCGGCCAGCATCCGCGCGGAGCCGGTCGCGGTCTGGGTGACGAGCTGTGTCGCCAGCGCCCGCGGCAGCCCGAGCCGCACCCCGGCCTCGACCAGAGCCTCGACCACGTAGAAGAAGTAGGCCGGCCCGCTGCCCGACAACGCGGTCACCGCGTCAAGGCTCGCCTCGCTCACCCGGACGACCTGACCGACCGGCTCGAGCAGCGCCTCGGCCGCGGCCAGGTGCCTGTCCCCAGCGTGCTGACCGGCGCAGATCGCCGACATCGCCGCCCCGACCAGCAGAGGCGTGTTGGTCATGACCCGGATGACCGGCGGCTTCGACGGCAGGTGCCCCTCGATCGCCGCGGTCGTCACCCCGGCCGCCAGCGACACGACCAACGTGTCGGCGGCCACCACGGGGGCGACCTCGGTGAGCGCGGCGGCGACGTCCTGCGGCTTGACCACGACCAGCAGGACGTCCGCCCGCTGCGCGACGACCCTCGGCGGATGAACCTCCACCCCGTGCTGACCCGCGACCTCGGCCGCCCGGGCCGCGTCCTTCTCCGCCACGACGACGTCCTCGGCGGCGTGCCCGGAGGCGAGCAGGCCGGCAAGCACCGCGCTCCCGAGCCTGCCCGCCCCCATGACCCCGATGACCATGAACGTCCCTTTCCTCAGCCCTTGATCCAGCGTGTCCAGCGTGTCCAGCGTGCCGGCCAGGAGAGTATGGCCCACCCCGACGTACCCCCGCGGCCGACCGCCCCCCACCCACGCCCGGCCACCGCCGGACCCGCGGGTCAGCCCGCCAGGGGCCGACGCGAGACACCGCGCGGTGAGTACCAGGGGTCCTCCACACGTGCGGGAACGCCCATCTCGCGGGGCGCGATGATCAGCTCACCGGGGTACACCTCGTCCACGTACGCCGGATCGGCGGGCAGCCGACTCGGACCGGTCACCGGATCCCAGCCGGCCACCGACCGCCGATGATCATATGCCGGCGGGGCGGACGGACCGGGGACGGCGCCCACCGGATCCACCTGGACATCGGCGTAGCGGACGTCGCCGTGGGTATCCAACCCCCGTGCGGCGTGGCTCGCGTACCCGACGGGGATACGCGCATAGCCCTCATCCACCCAGACGTCGTCGGTCTCCGGTTCGCTGGACCACGGGTATCCCAGCTCGGGTGAGCGCGTCGGGCTGCCGCGCCGGAGGGCGAGGGTGTCCTCATCTGCGCGGACCATGCCCGCCCGGCGGCTCGGGCGGCCCTCGTCCGCGGACTCCCACCGCCAGCGCAGCCCAGCGGTGTCCTCCACCCGCCGCTCGGCGGGATGCGCGAACGGCTCCGCCACGGCGACGGCCGCCCGTCGCGGGCCACGCGGGGTGTCCGCCCACCCCGGACGTATCCGCTGCGCCGGGCGCTCGATCAGACGATGGGAGAAGTAGGCGACGAACGTGCTGGCCACCGCCGCGCAGACGACTGCCGGCCACAGGCCGATCCGGGGCACCAGCTGTCCGTTGGCCGCCGAGATCACCGGGTAGTGCCACAGGTAGACGCTGAAGGTCATCTTGCCGAGGGAGGCCATCCGCGGCCGGCCGAGCAGCCGCACCCAGACGGCATCCCGGCGAAGGTCGGCGCTGAGCACGACGATCGCGGCCAGCAGCGCGCTCGGCAGGTAGGCGGCGCGGTCGAGCCAGTTCGCGGCGTGGACGTTCTTGTTCGGGCCGAGGAAGGCGAACAGGACCAGCCCGATCGCGGCGGCGAGCCCCAGCGCCGCGATGCGCCGTCCCGCCGGCCACCGTCGTACGACGGCCGCGGTCACGTCCGGCCGACCCGCGCCACCCCTGTGGCCACCGGTGGCACTGTCGCTACCGGTCCGAGGTCGCGAGGCATGTCGCCGATGGCCCTGAGCCCTCGCCGCCGACCAGGTCGACGCGGCGGGACGTCCGGACGGCCCGGGTGGCGTGGACGGCAACGGCAGCGGCAGCGGTGGCGTGGGCGGCACGGGCGGAGCGAGGTCCTCGGCCCGGGACAGGGCGCGCAGTCGGGTGTCGCGCCACACCGCGAGCAGGCATCCGATCAGCAGCGGGGCGACATGCGTGTCGAGAGCGAGATAGACGCGGGTGTGCGGCGCGCCGTCGCCTGCCAGGACGTAGGTCCAGCCGGCCAGCATCAGGACCAGGCCGAGCAGGATCAGCCCGAGGTGCCGGCGCAGCCGCGCGGACCGGCGCACCAGCACGAACATCACCGGCCACAGCAGGTAGAACTGCTCCTCCAGGGAGAGCGACCAGACGTGGGCGAGCCAGCGTCCACCCGCCTCCGGGTGTGCGACCTTGTACCAGTTGTTCACATTGAAGAAGGCCGATGTCGCACTGCCGACGAAATCGTCACGGAACGCGGTGTCGTCCCATTTGAACAGCGCCGTGACCAGAAGCCCCACGAACAGGTAGACCCACATCGCCGGCATGAGCCGGAAGGCTCGCCGGACCAGGAACCGACCGATGGAGACGGTTCCGGTCCGATGATGTTCGGCCAGCAGCAGCGCCGTGATCAGAAATCCGCTGAGCACGAAGAAGACGTCGACCGCGACGTTGCTCGCTCGAATCGCACCCATGTGACCGGCGAGGATCACATAGATACAGATCACCCGTATACCGTCCAGAGCCGGATGGTAGGCGAACTTCGCCGCGGCCTGGGCGGCCTGGGCGGCCTGCCCCGTCTGTCCTGCGTCGGCCCGGTGGCCCGCCGATCCGCCGGCGGGTCGGCGGTGCGACGGAGCCGTCACCTGTGGTCTTGACTTGGTAGCACCCCGCACCAGGGCCGTCACCTCCTCGATCAGTGCGCCGACGGGCGGCACCCTGCGTCCGGGGTGGGCATACGACGGCGGGATGGGCCGTGCACTGTCATCCTCACCGGAGGCGGCGCGGCGGCGAGGCCCTGCGGCCAGACCATCCACGCACTGCACCGGCGAAGTACGACTCCACCCCGCGATCGCGGCCAAGACTAACGGATCGACGCACGAGAGAGAAACCGACGATGAATCACACGACTCGATTCGACGTGACGTATTCGATTCATTACAAACAAGCGCACATCCAAAGCAAAACGGGACCACTATCGGGGTGCTCGAAGGTCGTCCCGCGTTACACCTGGAGATAGCCGAGCGGGGGTACCCGAACAGCTACCCTCCGGGCGGCTCGTACTACTCGACGGGCGTCGACGACCCGGGTCGCGCCGGGACGCGGGCAATCACCAACAGGGTACGGAAGGGCTCGACGACGATCCCGTCCGGAAAGGCGCGCAGGACGCTGTCGCGCTCGGCCCCGAGATACTCGTCGAGGTCGGCGCCGATGGCTGCCACATAGGACTTCGAGCGCTGCCAGGTCAGGTAGTCCTCGAGGGCGATCCGCCGCTGCCACCGCCCGGTGAGGGTGACGACCTCCTCGAAGTGGCCCGTCCAGCGCAGTTCGTCGGCGTAGGGGCGGGTGCGGTAGTCGCGCCGGTAGCCGGGGCTCATCCGCTCGAGTCGATCCTGCTGACGTTGCCACCAGCGGGCATCCGACGCGTCGACGTCGTTCCACCAGACGGCGAGCACGCCACCGCCCCGCAGCACCCGGGCGGCCTCCGCGGCGGCGACCGGCACATCGACCCAGTGCCAGGCCTGGGCGTAACAGACGAGGTCGACCGCGTCGGCGCGCAGCGGCAGCGCCTCACCGTCCCCACGCACCGCGGGGAGCCCGGGAGTGGCGGCGAGCAGCCGGGCAAGCATGTCCGGCCCGGGTTCGACCGGCAGGACCCGCGCGCCGCGCCGCAGCAGCAGCCGGGTGGCGATGCCCGTACCGGCCCCGACATCGACGACATCCGCGCCGGCCAACGGCCGTCCAAGAATCCGCTCGATGTCGAGCAGGATCTGCTCCGGGTAACCAGGGCGTGTCGCCGCGTACGCGTCCGCCAGCGCGTCGAAGATCGAGCCGGTGGCGGTACGAGCACCGGTCACGGCCTGATTGTGCCGAGGGCTTCGGCCGCTGTCAGCCCCCACCGGGTCGCGAACCACCTGGCCGGACGGTCATCACGACCGAACGCCGGGAGTGCTGGCGGTGCCGCTGTCGGTGGTGGTGGTGGTGTTCGCGGCGCTGGTGTTCGCGGCGCTGGCGAGCGCGGGGGCGGCGAAATGCAGGCGGGTGAAGGCCAGCGCCTCGGCCAGGTCGGCCTCGCGCTGCACCCGGGATTCGGCCCGCCGGGTGTTGATCTCGACCACGATCGTGCCGTCGAATCCGCTGGTGGCGAGTTGTTCCAGCAGTTCGGCGCAGGGCTGGGTGCCCCGTCCCGGGACGAGATGCTCGTCCTTGGCCGAGCCCATACCGTCGGCCATATGCACGTGGACGAGCCGTTCCCCGAGCTCACCGGCCATGGCCATGGCATCGGAACGGGACACGCTGGTGTGGGAGAGGTCGAGGGTGACATGGGCGTAGTCGTCGTCCACCGGCGACCAGTCGGGTGCGTAGGCCGAGACCTCCCGACCGCGGGCGCGCAGCGGAAACATGTTCTCCACCGCGAACCGGACGTCGGTCTCCCCGGCCATCCGCTCGATGCCGGTGATGAACTCACGCGCGTAGTCGCGCTGCCAGCGAAACGGTGGGTGGACGACGACCGTCCCGGCGCCGAGCGTCTCGGCGACGCTGCGGGCGCGCACCAGCTTGGCCCACGGATCGGTGCCCCAGACCCGCTGGGTCAGCAGCAGGCACGGCGCGTGGATCGCCAGGATCGGTATCCCGTGGTAGTCGACCAGGCGACGCAGCGCCTGCGGATCCTGGCTGACCGGATCCGTCCAGACCATGATCTCGACACCGTCGTAGCCGAGCCGGGCGGCCATCTCGAACGCGGACGCCGTCGACTCGGGATAGGTGGACGCGGTGGACAGCGCCACCCGCGCCGCCGGTACCCGCAGCGTCGAACCGCTCTCGCGCCGCGCCGTCACGATGGCCGGACGGCCAACCCGCCCAGCCGAGGGGCGTGGAGCTGAGGGGGGCGGAGCCGAAAGGGGCGGGGTCGGGTCCGGCGTGCGGGAGCCGACTGGAACCGGCCATCGGGAGACGGCCGAGTCGGCCGATGGGGGCTCGGGCAGCGGCGCCTGGGACGGGGGCGGGCCGGCGGCATCCGACCGGGCCGCATCGGCCGGTCGTGTGCTCGGACGCCTCGCCCGCAATCCATCTCCCTGCCGTAGAAGCCGGCGGCCGGAGCTGCCGGGTGCCTTCCTCGTCCAGGCTAGGCCATCGCCGCGGGTTCGCCCATGCTGCGGCTCGTCCACCGACAGTACATAGCCTGATATCGCACGTGACAGCGGCCACATCCGATCATCATCGCATCCCGGCGAATCCCCCACAACCCGAAAAGTACTTTTTTCCCCTTATGGGCGGATACTGTCAGCCGGAGTTGAGCCAGTCGAGCCGGCGCAGGATGACTCCCTCCCGCAGCGCCCAGGGGCAGATCTCCGCCTCCTCGACGCTGAACAGATCGAGAGCCTCCGCGGCCACGATCGCGCCCGCGACCAGTTGCCCGGCCCGGCTCGCCGAGACCCCGGCGAGCGCCGCCCGTTCCTCGACGGTCATCCGGGTGATCTTCGTGACGACGTCCGCGAGGTCGTCACGACGCAGCACCCGGCGGGTGTAGGGGCCGCGGCTGTACGGTTCGGCGCCGGCGATCCGGGCCAGCGAACGGAAGGTCTTCGACGTCGCCACCACCCGGGTGTGCTCGCCGAGGTGGTAGATCGTGGCGACGACCGGAGCGATCTGCGCCCGCACGTAGCGCCGCAGTTCCGCGAGGTCGGCGCGTCGGGGCGGGTCGTTGTCCGCGCCGGCCAGCCAGTCGCGGGTGAGCCGGCTCGCGCCCAGCGGCAGCGAGGCGACGACCTCGGGATCCTCGTGCATGCCGGCGCCGATCTCCAGCGAGCCGCCACCGATGTCCAGAGCCAGCAGCCGCCCGGCGCTCCAGCCGAACCAGCGCCGCGCCGCGAGGAAGGTGAGTCGGGCCTCCTCCTCGCCCGAGAGCATCCCGATCCCGACCCCGGTCGCCGCCCGGACCCGGGCGAGAACCTGGTCGCCGTTGCTCGCGTCGCGCAGCGCCGACGTCGCGAACGCCGCGAGATCCTGCACCCCGAGCGCCTCGGCCTGCTCACGCATGTCCCGCACGCACGCGGTCAGCGCCTGTTCCCCCTCGGTACCCAGGGAGCCGTCGGCCTCGAGCAGTTCGACGAGGCGCAGCGGCACCCGGACGCTGGCCGCCGGCTGTGGCTGCCCGCCACGGTGGGCGTCCACGACCAGCAGGTGCACCGTGTTCGACCCGATGTCGATCACGCCCATCCGCATCGGGCCGGGATGCGGCCCGGCCGGCAGCGGCCCAACGCCGACGCCCGCCCGTGGGCGCGCGGCGCCCGCGGGCCGCACCAGGACGCCATCCCCGGCGAGCACCACCGCCCCGGCCAGCACGACCGACCCACCCGATGGCACCGACCCACCCGATGGCACCGACCCACCGGATGCCGCCGGATCCGGCACGGAACCGTCCGACGCGGCGGGGTCGGAACCCGGCGCGGCCGGCGAGCCCGGCTCCCCCGCGGGCATCTGGCCCGCGGGGTCGACCAGCCCGGTCAGCTCGACCGCTGCGACCAGCCCCGCTCCCGCCGACTCCACCGGATCGGCCGGCTCGGCCGCATCCGCGGGCCCGGCCGTGGCCACCGTGGTGGGACGGTCCGACTCGCCGACTCTCGACCGCGCGGCCGCACGATGCGACCCGAGCGGGAACCAGCCCGCCGGACGAACGCCTCCGAGCACCCGAACACCGCCCCTCCGCCGGACCGGCCAGCGGTCACGGCTCGAACTTGTAGCCCAGGCCCCGCACCGTCACGAGGTGACGCGGGTTCCCGGGTTCGCGCTCAATCTTCGTCCGAAGCCTCTTGACATGTACGTCCAGGGTCTTGGTGTCACCCACGTAGTCGGACCCCCACACCCTGTCGATCAGCTGCCCCCGCGTGAGTACCCTCCCGGCGTTACGCAGGAACATCTCCAGCAGCTCGAACTCCTTCAGCGGCAGGGTCACCATCGCGCCCTCGACCGTGACGACGTGCCGTTCGACGTCCATCCGCACCGGCCCGGCCTCGAGCGTCGTGTCCGAGACCTCCTCCGTCTCCGAGCGGCGACGCAGCACCGCTCGAATCCGCGCGACGAGTTCGCGCGACGAGAACGGCTTGGTGACGTAGTCGTCCGCGCCCAGTTCCAGGCCGAGTACCTTGTCGATCTCGCTGTCGCGCGCGGTGAGCATGATGATCGGCACACTCGAACGGGTCCGCAGGGTGCGGCACACCTCGGTGCCGGACAGCCCCGGCAGCATGAGGTCGAGCAGGACCAGGTCAGCGCCACGGCGATCGAACTCCGCCAGAGCGCTGGGACCATCGGCCACGACGCCCACCTCGAAACCCTCCCGTTCCAACATGAACGACAACGCGTCGGAGAACGACTCCTCGTCCTCCACTACCAGCAGCCGGGTCACCCGATCGCTCCCCATGTCCCGTCCGACGGACCGGCCGACCCGGACCGCTTCCCGCGTTCCCCCCGGAACGCAGCATCATGATCGCCCCGGGCCTGATCGCCGTCGACCTCGGTGGCACCCTCGTCCCGGACGGACGCCTCCCAACCCGGCACATCCTGGACGGACGCGGCCAGGATCTCCCGCGCATCGAGGATGTCACCGGGGTCCGACACATCCGGGACGTCCGAGCTGGCACCGACGTCCGAGCTGGCACCGACGTCGGCGATACCGGGGACGACGACCACGGGGACGGCGATCCCGGCGGAGGGCGTCGCGGTCGCCGCGGCGTTGGCGAACAGGGGCAGGCGGATGGTGAAGGTCGAGCCGGCCCCCTCGGAGCTCCAGACGGTGACGGTTCCACCGTGGTTGGTCGCGATGTGCTTGACGATGGCCAGGCCCAGGCCGGTGCCGCCGGTGGCCCGGGAGCGGGCGGGGTCGGCCCGGTAGAAGCGCTCGAACACGCGCTCGAGGTCCTTCTCCGCGATGCCGATGCCCTCGTCGGCCACCGAGATCTCGACCGTCGTCCCGCTGCGGCGCACACCGAGCACGATGCGGGTGCCTCGCGGCGAGTAGCTGATCGCGTTCTCCAGCAGGTTCGCGACCGCGGTGACCAGCTGCCCCTCATCGCCGAGCACGTGCAGCGCACCGTCCCCGATCACCGCGAGGGAGATCTCCTGGGCCTGGGCGTGCAGTCGGTTGCGGTCGACCGCCTCGGTGAGCAGCTCGCCGGTGAGCAGGGGGCGCAGGTCGGGCAGCGGCTCGGCGCCCTGGAGCCGGGAGAGGTCGATGATCTCCTGCACCAGCCGGGCCAGCCGGTCGGACTCCCGGGTCATCCGCGAGGCGAACCGGCGCACGGCCACCGGGTCCTCGCTGGCCGCGGCGACCGCCTCGGCGAGCACGTGCAGCGCGCCGACGGGCGTCTTGAGTTCGTGGCTGACGTTGGCGACGAAGTCGCGCCGCACCGCCTCGACCCGACGTGACTCGGTGATGTCATCGAGGATGACGGCAACATGACCAGTCGAGTCCAGCAGGCGTGCGCGGGTACGCACGGCGAGCGCCTCCTGGTCGGGACGCGGCCGGGTCAGCGGCGGTTCGGGCACCGGCGGCAGGTCGATCTGACGTTCGTGGTCGCGTCCGGCCAGGCGGGTGGAACGCACCAGATCGGCGAGTTCGGCGACGGCGATCTCGTAGTCGCGGACCACACCCATCCGGCGGGCGACCGTGTTGACCAGCACCGCCCGATCGGTCGCGTCGAGCACGACCAGCCCGGTCGGCAGCCCGGAGATCACTCGACGGATGAGCTTCGGGGGCAGGAGCACGCCGTCGAGCGCGCCCCCACCTGGTTCGGCGTGCGCCGGTGTGCGGCCGGGTACCAGCGTCATCGTCCATCCTCGGGACATCCGTCCGCCGAAGCGGGACGGTCAGCACAGACAGTCGACTTCACGTGAAGCACACGGCATGTCACGGCATCCACCGACCTGTCACCCACTCGCCGCATGCTAGGTGCCGCCATGCCACCTGGGCATCGCTGTGCGGTCCTCCAACGCCGATCGTCGCCCGTTGTTCATCGGACCTATCGTCGACGTTCACCGAACCGCGAGAGCTGCACCGCATCGTCAAGGTTCGGCGTGTCCTACCCGCGCCGCCGCTGTGATCTCATGAATCCACACGCCTTCGCCTGTCGATCCCGCCTCGTCCACTCTGGTCCGTGAACCGCCCGGCGAAGGCCGTTGCGCGAAGACCCGTTCCGCGAAGATCCACCGCGTGCAGACCACCCAGCGAAGCCCCACCCAACGAAGACAAGGAGCCGTCCGTGCGGGACGCCTTCACCGACGAACTTGACAGCATCGACCAGTCCCTGATCGAAATGACCAACCTGGTCGCCTCGGCCATGGCGCGGGCGACGACCGCGCTGCTGGACGCCGATCTGCAGCTCGCCGAGAACGTGATCAGCGGCGACGAGACCGTCGACCTGTTGCGCAACGAGATCGAGGAGCGCGCGTTCGACGTGATGGCCCGGCAGGCCCCGGTCGCGACCGACCTGCGCATCATGGTCACCACGCTGCGGATCGTCGCCGACCTCGAGCGGATGGGTGACCTCGCGCTGCACGTGGCGAAGGTCGCGCGCCGCCGCTACCCAGGGCGGGCCGTCCCACCGGAGCTGCGCGGGACGCTGCTGGAGATGGGCCAGGTCGCCCAGCGCATCGTGGCCAAGGCCGGCTCCGTCATCGCCAGCCGCGACACCGACCTGGCCAAGCAGCTCGAGGCCGACGACGACACGATGGACGGGCTGCACCGCACCCTGTTCCACGTGCTGATCGAGAAGCCCTGGCCGCACGGCATGGAAGCGGCGATCGACATCACGCTGTGCGGCCGCTACTACGAGCGGTACGCCGACCACGCGGTGTCGGTCGCGCGTCGGGTGATCTACCTGGTCACCGGGGAGATCGCGTCGGCGTGACCGGCGAGGCCGGTCCGGCCGGCGGCGCCGGCGGCGTGCCCAGGCCCGCGACCACGCGCGGGCCTGGTGGACGACCTGTCGGGTCGGCCCGCCGGCGGCTCCGTTACGGCTTCGCTGTCACTTCTTCGAGCCCTGCGCGGCGACGGCCGCCGCCGCGCTCGCCGCGGCGTCCGGGTCCAGGTACCCGGAGCTGATGACACCAAGGTCGTCATCGAGTTCGTACCGCAGCGGGATGCCGGTCGGGATGTTCAGCCCGGCGATGTCGGTGTCGCTGATCCCGTCCAGGTGCTTCACCAGCGCCCGCAGCGAGTTGCCGTGCGCGGCGACCAGCACGGTGCGGCCGGCCCGCAGGTCCGGCACGATCGCGTCGTACCAGTAGGGCAGCATCCGGGCGACCACGTCGGCCAGGCACTCGGTGCGTGGGATCAGGTCGGGGGCAAGATCGGCATAACGCTCGTCGATCCCGCTGGCCTGGTCCGCCCCGATCTCCGGCGGGGGCGTGTCGTAGGAACGGCGCCAGAGCTGGAACTGCTCGGCGCCGAACTTCTCCAGGGTCTCGGCCTTGTTCAGACCCTGAAGGCCACCGTAGTGACGTTCGTTGAGCCGCCAGTGGCGACGGACCGGAATCCAGGTTCGGCCGGCGGCGTCCAGGGCCAGCCACGCGGTGCGAATCGCCCTGGTCAGCACGGACGTGTGCACCACGTCCGGCAGCACACCGGCTTCCAGCAGCAGCTCACCGCCGCGGGCGGCCTCCTTGACACCCTTGTCGGACAGGTCGACGTCCACCCAGCCGGTGAACAGGTTCTCACGGTTCCAGTTGCTCTCACCGTGGCGGAGCAGGACGAGAGTCGGCATACCCGAGATCCTGCCCGTCCGCCCCGGCTCTCGGCCAGCATTGCCGCCATGACAACGGCCCGGTGCCGGCGGCGCCCCTGTCGTGGCCGGTCACCGACGGCCCGTTCGCCCGCGGATGCCCGCGGGCGCCCCACCGAAGAGGCACCCGGCCGAGAACCACGCCGGAACGCAAGCGACCCCCGGGCGTTTCCCCGCCCGCGCCGAGGCGCGGAGCGAGGACCGTCGGAACTTGTCGACGGCGCCCGGGGGTCGGGTGATCTGCCTGGTACTCGCCGGTGCCGGTGCCCGTGGGCTACGGCCAGAGGTGAGGACCACGAGACCGGCTAGCGGACAGTCACCTCACGAGTCCTATGAGCATACAAAGCGTGGACCACCTCCCTTCTCGTGTACCGAGAACGCTACGCGGCCCGGGGGGCCCCTCGCAACGCCTTTTTCGCCGGGGCGACTGGGACGCTCACGACACCCTGGGACGGGAACAAACGAGCGTCGTCCGCGACCCCGCGAGGACTGCCAGGTCAGCCCCGGCCCCGGCCCACACCCGGATGACACCCGGATGACACCCGGCTGGCGGGGACACCGCGGTGCCCGCCCGTCCGGTGATCGCGACCGGGCTGATCCCGGCCGGCGACCTAGACTCGGTACATGAGCGCCGAACCCGAGCCGGGCCCGACCGAGTCGACCGCAGCCACGGGGGCGGCGTCCCCGCTGCTCGGGTTGCCCGGTGCCGTCGCCGGCCAGGGCCTCGACGGTCCGGTGGCCGCGCACTACGGTGATCCGCTGCGCGAGCAGCGCACCGCGGTCACCGGTGCGGTCCTCGTCGACCGTTCCCATCGCGGTGTCGTGCGGGTTGGCGGGCCGGATCGGCTGAGCTGGCTGCACAGCATCACCTCGCAGCACCTGTCCGGTCTGGGCGAGCTGCGGGGCAGCGAGGCGCTGGTGCTCTCCCCGCAGGGGCACGTCGAGCACCACCTCGTGCTCGCCGATGACGGTTCGGCCACCTGGATCGATGTCGAGCCGGGCACCGCCGCCGGGCTGATGCGCTATCTGGAGTCGATGCGTTTCATGCTGCGGGTCGAACCGGAGGATGTCACCGCCGGCTGGGCCGTCCTGAGTGTGCTCGGGCCGCAGGCGTCCCTGGTGGTCGCCGCCGCCCTGTCCGCGCAGGGCGACGCGGCCCTGGGAGCTGACCTCGGCCTGCCCGATCCGTTGTCCCCGGAGCCGACCGGTGCCCCCACGGTGGGTCCGTACCCGGTCATCCGCGTGGCCGGGGGCGTCCTGGTGCGGCGGCTGCCGCACGGTCTGGACCTGCTCGTCGAACGGTCGGCGCTGGCCCGGACGGCGCAGCGGCTGCGCGACGTCGGTGCGGTGCCCGCGGGGCTCGCGGCGTTCGAGGCGGAGCGGATCGCCGCCCGTCGCCCCAGGCTTGGCCGGGAGACCGACCATCGCACGATCCCGCACGAGGTGGACTGGCTGACCACCGCCGTCCACCTGGACAAGGGGTGTTACCGGGGCCAGGAGACCGTCGCCCGCGTGCACAATCTGGGTCGTCCACCGCGCCGGCTTGTTCTCCTGCACCTGGACGGGATGGTGGCCGCGGCCGGTTCGCCGGTGACGGCCGCGGGCCGGGAGATCGGCTTCGTCGGGACCTCCGAGATGCACGCGGAACTGGGGCCGATCGCCCTGGCGATCGTGAAGCGCTCCGTCGCCGGGGACACCGCCCTCGTCGTCACCGATCCGGACGGCGCACCCATCGCCGCCGCGATCGACCCCGACAGCGACGAGTCCCCCGCCACGCCGAAGCGCCCCGCCGGACGCCTGCTCCGCTCCTCCTGAGCCACCCGGCCCCGGGGCCCGTCCTGCTCCCCAGTCCGCTCTCGCCTGCTCTGCCGCCGCCTGGTCCGCCAGCCGCCCTGGCGGCGACCGTCAGGAGGACCGGGAGAGCGCCTGATCGAGCTCGCGCGCCTGCGGGTCGCCGCTGTGTCGCCGTAGTCGCCGCCGCAGTTCGTCGGCGCGACGCGCGTTGCGCTTGGACCTGGTCGCCTCGAGCATCGGCATGGCCTCCCGGGTGATCGCGCAGCCCTGGTCGACGTTGCCGAGATCGATCTGGACGGACGCCCGTCGCAGCAGGTAGGTCGCCCGGTCCCGGGCCCGGGAGACCGGCAGGGCCTGCAGCGAACGGTCCAGCCAGCGGTCCGCCTGGGCGAGGTGCCCCAGGTCGATGTAGCAGCTGCCGACCTGGGCCAGGAACTCGCCGTCGTCGAAGTAGTCCGCCCAGGCCGGCTCCTCGGGGGCCGCCGCGGCCATGCCCTCCTCCGAACGCACGATCGCCTGCGTGCAGGCGGAGGTCTCGCCGGTGGCGGCGTAGGCCCGGGCCAGTCGCATGTGCAGCATGGCGCTGACCCTGCTGCTGGCCGAGCCGACGCAGGCCACCGCGGCCTCGGCCAGTTCGACCGCCTCCCGCGGACGATCGAAGTCGACACACTGCAGCGACATGTTCTTCAGGACGTTCGCACCAAGCATGCGGTCACCGCCCGAGTGCGCGCAGTGCAGCGCCGTGGTCCAGTACCGCTGGGCGGCGGTGTGAAAACCCGCGTCGAAGGAGACCCAGCCGGCGAACCGGGCGAGCTCCGCGGCCACCGTGTGCAGGTGGCGCCCGACCCGCTCGGTGTAGGAGCCGCGCACGAGCAGGTCCGCGACCAGGCCGAGTTCGGCGTCGACCAGGCGGCGCACGCTCTCCCCACCGAGGCGCTCGTCCATCACCCGCAGGCCCGGAATGTTGTGCTCGATCCGGTTGACGATCTGGTCGTCGACCCGGCCGCCGGCCAACGCGACGGAGAGCTCCGCGGGCTCGAGCCCAAGCCACTGCGACGCGAGCTCGGCCACCCCGACCCCGGTGATCGTCAGGAAGCCCCGCCGGTCGGACAGGGCATCCTCGACGACGTCCATCAGGCTGGTGACGCTGCCGCCCGGGGTCCAGGGGTACTCGGTCCGGACGGCGTCGCCGGTGGGCAGCCAGGCGGGCCAGGGATGCGATTCCAGCCGGTCGTTCGGCACACCGAGCTCGGCGGCGAGCGCCAGCTGGGAAACCCGGTCCGGCACCACACCGCGGTGCTCCCAGCGCCAGACCTTCTGCCGTTCCGCCGCCATGTTCGCCACCCCCAGGTCACGGGCACGGCGAGCAACTACGCGGGCGAGTCGCTGGTAGGACCAACCGCGCTGGGCGCGGACGAATGCGAGCGGATGTGTGCAGGCGTGCGCGTTATCCGTCAGCATCGACGATCTCCTCGAGTCGGATCCTCTGGGCGAATTCCGTGAGCGCTCACTAACGCTATGTCGCGACATCCTGGTGTCCATAGTGATTACCCCGGCGCGATGCGTGCACAGGGGTTACGGAAGGACCACTGTTGGCGGTGAATGCACGCCCCAACCGGGAACTCATCTCCGGAATGGCCGCTCATCACCCGAAACGACCCCCACGACCACAGCAACGGGTACCTGAGCGACCTATGCGTCCGAACACCCACCCGGACGCCCAACCGGACACCCGAACCCGCACCCCACGTACACGTGGAGTCTCCCGCAGGCCACGCCACACCTCGACACCGACACCCGAACCACTGCCACCCGAACCACTGCCACCCGAACCGCTGCCGCGAACCTCTGACACCACCCGATTCCCTTTGACGGGAAGCAAATCATATCTCCGGCCCGACGTCACGCATTTCCGCATCCGACCGCGGTTCTCCCTCGAAACCGAGGTTGACCCGTATTCAGATGAATAATTGTGACTATCGGGTCAGGTTCTCGGCCTCGGTCTGGGCGGCAGCGAGGCTCTGGCTCGGATCCGCGCCGCGCAGCAGGCGGGCGACCTGACCGCTGAGCGCACCGGCCACCTGCCCGCCGAGCGCACCGCCCCAGGAGGGCGGACGGACCAGCGAACCGACCGTGCCGAGAAAGACCCGCAGCTGCGGGTAGGTGGCGTAGAAGGCGGACAGCGCACCGACGGCCGCGGTGTCGAGCGGGATGGAGCTGGACGCCCGGGTGTCGCCGGCGACGAACTCCGGTGACAACAGCGTGACCACCAGCTCCGTCGCCATCTCCCGCTGGCAGCGGTCGGTGGCCAGCACGCTCAGCGCGTTTCCCTGCGCGACCGGATGGAACGTTCCGCCGGGCAGCACGGGGAAGGGAACCATGCCGATCCGCGGGCCCCGCGTACCGTCCCCAGCGACGATCCTCAGGTTGCCGGTGAGCGCGCGGAGGTCCATGGCGAGCATCGCCGTCTGGCGGCGCGGCCCGAAGCGCGCCAGCGCCAGGATGGGAAGGTCGGGCTGCGGACCGTAACCACCGATCCTGGCCAGGAACGCGGCGGCCTCGCGGGTGGCCGCGGTGGTGAGCGTGGGGCGGCCGGCGTCGTCCTGCAGCGGGATGCCACGGGAGTTGGCCAGGGTGGCGAGCAGCAGTTGGCCCTGTTGCCCGTCGGTGATCACGTCGAGCGGTTGGATGCCTCCTGCGGTGGCCCTGATCCGCTCGGCGGCGGCGAGCACGCCGTCGGTGTCCGACAGCGTCTTCGGGTCGACCCCGGCCCGTTCCAGGAGGTCCTGGTTGTAGACCAGCGCCAGTGTGGTGAGCTGCGTCGGGATGCCGACCAGCCGGCCGGCCACGGTGCCCAGGCCGAGCGCGCGCTGGTCGTAGGAGGCCCGCAGCGACCGCGCGGACAGTTGCTGGGCGCCGAGGTCGCCGGCCATCTCGGGCAGCATCGCGAGCCCCGCGGCTGCCACGTCCACGCCGCGCCCCGCGACCCGGTCGGCGCGGATCGCGGCGGCCAGCGACGGGTCGTCATGGGCATCCGCGACGACGTCGACGGTGAGCCCGGGATGGGCCCTGCGCATCGCCGCCGCGCCGGCCCGCGCCACGTCGCCGTAGATGTCCTCGGTGACCAGTCGCAGCGTCCGCACCTGGGCCGCGCAGGCCGCCGAGGCTCTGGCGCCAGCCGGATCGTCGACGGCCGGTGTCGCCGAACGCGCCGCGGGACGCCCGTCTCCGGCCGAGCCGGCCGATCCGCCACCGCCACACGCCGTGAGATAAATCATGCCGAGAGCGACAAGTAGCGGTAGCATCCGACGGATACGCATCAGGCGAGACCCTCTCGACCATGCGGGCTGGCCCGGCCGCCCGGCCCTCGCGACCGGCATTCGCCCGACTCGTCCCCGTCACGTATCTTGACCCCGGTCGCGCTGGGTTCCAAGGGCTGGCGGTCGAAACCGAACCAACGGGCCCGCGGTGAGCCGATCCGCGGCGGCTGTCCCCTCTGGGCTCTTCGCCTGTAAGAATGACAGCCAACCATCAGCCGATCTTCGGACCATCAATCTTCGGGACCACCATGAGCGACCGCAGCGAATCCGACACCGCCGCCGCCTGGGGGCGCGTCGCTGATGACGGCACGGTCTACGTTCGCCTCGCGGACGGGGAGCGCGCTGTCGGATCATGGCGCGCCGGCAGTCCGGACGAGGGGCTGGCGCACTTCCAGCGCCGTTACGACGATCTGTGCGCTGAGGTCACGCTGCTGGAGCGGCGCCTCACGCTGACCGGCGTCGACCCGGCCGGGGTGGCCGGCACGGCCCGTCGGCTGCTGGATTCGCTGCCCACCGCGGCCGTCGTGGGTGACCTCGACGCGGTGCGGGCCCGGCTCGAGACCGTGATCGAGGGCACCCGGGCCCGCCGCACCGCGCTGGCCGCCGAGCGGGCCGAGCGCAGTGCCCGCGTGCTCGCGGCCAAGGAGGAACTGGTCGCCGAGGCCGAGCGGCTCGGGCAGAGCTCCGAATGGAAGTCCGCTGGCGAGCGGTTCCGCACGCTCGCGGAGGAGTTCCGTGCCGTCGGCTCGCTCGACAAGCGCACCGACTCGGCCCTGTGGCGGCGCCTCGTCTCCGCCCGGGAGGAGTTCACCCGGCGGCGCACCGCGCATTTCGCCGCGCTCGACACGCAGCGAAGCCGCTCGAAGGAGCGCAAGGAAGCGATCATCGCCGAGGCCCGGGTGCTGGTCGACTCCACCGACTGGGTCGGTACCACCGCCCGCTACCGGGCGCTGTTGACCGAGTGGAAGGCCGCAGGCCGGGCCGCCAAGGACGTCGACGACGCGCTGTGGGCCGAGTTCCGCGAGGTCCAGGACATCTTCTTCAACCGGCGCAACGAGGCCAACGCCGAGCGGGACGCCGAACTGCGTGAGAACCAGGTCAAGAAGGAGCAGGTGCTCGCGGAGGCGGACGCCCTCGACCTGGAGGACATCGACCGCTCCCTGCGTCGGCTGCGCGAACTGCAGATCCGCTGGGACGAGATCGGTCGGGTCCCACGCGAGTCGGCCGGCACGCTCGAACGGCAGATGGCCGCGATCGGCGACCGGCTGCGCGATGCCGCGGACGCCCGCTGGGAGCAGCAGTCGGTGGCTTCCTCCCCGTTCGTCACCAAACTGCGGGAGTCGGTGGCGAAGCTGGAGGACAAGCTCGCCAAGGCACAGGCCGCCGGGCGCACGAAGGAGATCGCGCAGGCCGAGGCGGCACTCGCCACCCAGCGTGCATGGCTGGCCCAGGCCGAAAGCTAGGGCGCCCGCAAGCGGGCCCACGGGGCAGGAGCACCTCTCCCACCTGCACATTTCCCTCTGGCTCGCGACGACGCCGGACGGATACCGCTAACTGGCGCGCTTGCCAGAGTTAGCAGCGCGACGTATCGTCGCCGGTGTTGATGCCGCGTTGTTCCGGCCCCCGCGCCGGTGCGCCGGTCGGGCGGCGCTCGCGCACCGTCCCCGGTGAGAGGCGGCGATGGCGGCCGGTCGCCCGGCGGAGGAGGCGTGTGTTCTGGTGTCGGCCCTGAACGTCCGTGAGCTCGGCGACTTTATTCGGGATCAGCGCCGCACGGCCCAGATCTCGTTGCGTCAGCTCGCCAAACAGGCCGGGGTCAGCAACCCGTATCTGAGCCAGATCGAACGCGGTCTGCGCCGGCCATCCGCGGAGATTCTCCAGCAGATCGCCAAGGCCCTGCGCATCTCGGCCGAGGCGCTCTACGTCCAGGCGGGAATTCTCGAGGAACGACACGGCGGCGACAGCGTGATGGCCGCCGTCCTCGCGGACGAATCCCTCTCCGAACGGCAGAAGCAGGTCGTCCTCGACATCTACGAGGCGTTCTGCAAGGAGAATGCCGTCGCCAACCACACCGCGGCGGCGGAAAAGCAAACCACCGCGGCGGGCACCGCACCCGCGGGCAGCGAAGCCAACCGGCGACCGGCTGCCACCGCTGACCAGACGGGCGCGGGTCGGCCCGTCGCCACCGGCACACCGGTGAAGGTCCGCAGCACCACCCCCCGGGCCCCCCGTCGCACGGCCACCACAGGCACTGCGACCACGGGTACCGCGACCACGGGTACCGCGGCGACAGCCAGCGCGGCCGGTACGAGCGTCACGACGCCCAGGAGCACCAGAACGTCCAGATCGGCCAGGGCGGTCAGGGCCTCCGGTACGGCCAGCAAGCCCGCCGCGGCGCCCAGGGCCGACACGGCGCCCAGGACCAGCACCGCCCCCAAACCCGACGCGGCGCCCAGGACCAGCACGGCCCCGAACGTCGACCCGGCGGCGACGCCCGGGGGCACCGAGCAGCCCGAAGGCTGACCAGTCCGACCACCGCGCGCATTCCCAACGCCATCCCCTGACCCACCGCCGGGTCGCGCATCGGGCGCGCCGGCCGGAACCCAGGAAGCGCGATACGACGACACGAACTGACCACTGAGGGAGTCCTGATGGCCACCACCCGTAGCACGAACGGCCGTAGTACGCCGGCCCGTTCCACCTCCACCGGGGCTTCGGCCCCCACCGCCAGCGGTTCCGACGCTCCGACCAGCGCCGCCGCGTCGACCAGCGGCCCGGCCAGCACCAGTGGCGGCGTGACGACGCCCACCGCCGGTGCCGCCGCGAGCGTGGGCGGCACGAACACCTCCAACAGCGGCCCGTCGTCGAGCCGGACGACCGTCCCGAGCACGCGGACCTCGACCAGCCGCACGTCGACGACGCGCACCTCGACGACGCGCACCCCCGCGTCGGCCCGCTCCACGACGACCCGGTCCACGACGACCCGCGGGTCGAGCCGACCGGCCAGCCGCACGAGCCCGACCCGGCCGACCGCTCGGGCCAGTGCCAGCGCCGGAGCCGGCGTGCGGGGGGACACCGCCCGAGCCCAGGCCGAGGTCCGGGTGCCGCTGGCGGAGGTGCGCAAGCCGCTCTACGCCTCGGTGGGTGCGGCCGACCTCGCGGTCGCGAAGCTGCGCGCCCTGCCGACGACCACCGGCAACGAGGTGCGTCGGATCTCCGATCGGGTCGGCTCCCTGCCGGTGCAGGCCGCCCGGGTCCCGGTGCAGGTCGGCACGGCCGTCCTCGCGCTGCCGGGCACGGTCACCTCGCAGATCTCCGACCTTCAGGGACGGGCCACCGATCTCTACAACGCGTGGGCGTCGCGCGGTGAGCGCCGGGTGGCGAGCCTGCGACGCAGTCCGGCGACGGAGCAGGCCGTGCACCGGACCCGCACCGCGGTGAGCCAGACCCGCGCGGCCCGCACCACGACCCGCCACGCCGCCACGGCGGTCGGGCGCGCGATCGTCGACGCCGTCCCGCAGAACTGACGAACATCAACCCAGGCACAACTGCCAGTGGGAGCCGCAGGTACGGCCGCTAGCACAGCGCAGCCGATCGTGGTCCGTGGACCTGGTGAACACGGGCCCCGATCGGGTGTGCACTATTTAGGGCATGCGCTATCGCTCGCTGGGATCATCCGGACTGCTTGTATCTGTGGTGGGGTTGGGGTGCAACAACTTCGGCTCACGGGTGGATCTCAACGGCACCCGCGCGGTCGTCGACGCCGCCCTCGATGTGGGCATCACGTTCTTCGACACGGCCGACGTCTACGGAAACAAGGGTGGGTCGGAGACCCAGCTCGGCCACGTCCTGCGCGGCCGTCGTGACGAGGTTGTGCTGGCCACCAAGTTCGGCGGGGACATGGCCGGTATCTACGGCCAGGACTTCCGTGCCCGGACGTCGCGGCGCTACATCCGCAAGGCCGTCGAGGGATCGCTGAGCCGGCTGCAGACCGACTACATCGACCTGCTCCAGCTGCACCGACCGGACCCGTTCACCCCGATCGACGAGACGCTCGAGGCACTCGACGAGCTGATCAAAGCTGGCAAGATCCGTTACGTCGGCTCCTGCAACCTGGACGCCTGGCAGATCGCCGACGCCGAGTGGACGGCCCGCGCCTCGGGCACCAACCGGTTCATCTCCGCACAGAACCACTACAGCATGCTCGAACGCGGCGTCGAGGCGGAGCTCGTCCCGGCCACGCTCAAGTACGGCATCGGGGTCATTCCGTACTACCCGCTGGAGAACGGCCTGCTCACCGG
Source organism: Frankia sp. AgPm24 (assembly GCF_023243055.1). Taxonomy (NCBI): domain Bacteria; kingdom Bacillati; phylum Actinomycetota; class Actinomycetes; order Frankiales; family Frankiaceae; genus Frankia; species Frankia sp. AgPm24. The sequence goes on from NZ_JALKFW010000210.1 coordinate 119,624, forward strand.
GAAGTACCAGCGGGACGAGGCCCCGGCCGCCGGCACCCGGCTGGCCAGCCGGCAGGATCTGCTGACCGACGAGCTCTTCGACCGGCTCGAGGTCCTGGAGACCTTCGCCCGTGAACGCGACCGCTCGCTGCTGGACGTGGCGATCGGCGGTCTCGCCGCGCAGCCCGGCGTCAGCTCGGTCATCGCCGGTGCGACCACCGCGAGCCAGGTGCGGGCCAACGCCACCGCCGGCGAGTGGCAGCCCAGGTCCGACGACCTGGAAGTGCTCAACAAGGTGGCGCCGACCCTGCGCCCGCCGGCCCTCTGATCCACTGACGGCGCTGGTCCGCTGACGGCACTGGTCCACTGACGGCGCTGGTCCGTCGGCGCCCGGCCAGGGGAGTTCAGGCCGGCGCGGCCCGGCGGCCCAGTGCCTCGGCCAGGTGTCGTTCCCGGCTCGCCGGCAGGGTACTCATGATCACCCGTGGCCGGTGCGGCCGAAGGGCGGCGACCACCTCGTCGACCGCCTCCTCGCCGGACCGGCGGACCAGCGCGAACACCGCCGCCCGGCCCGGTTGCAGATGCCCGGCGACCCGCCGGATCTGCGCCTCGTCCACCCCCGGCCCAAGCACCCGACTGATCAGGGCGCCCAGGCCCGCCCCCAGCCCCAGGCCGATCAGCGGGGCGAAGAACAGGGTGCCCAGCACCCCGCCGCAGGCCGCGCCGCCCAACGCCGCGGTGCGCGGCGGGCTGGCCAACCGGTGGATCGTGATCTGACCTGCGTCATCGCGCCACACCAGGGCCCCGTCGACGACGTCGAGCCGGCGGCGACGGCGCAACCGCCGCCCCAGCACCCACGCCTCCCGGGCCTGTTCGAGGCTGTCGAACCCGAGCACCACCAGCCGCGAATCTGCCGTCATCACCGCCGCTCCTTCCACTCCTGTCGCCCGTCCGGCGAAGGCGCCTCCCATCGGATCGCAGGATCAGGCTAAGCGCAATCGCGCCACAGCGTGACCCGCGATGCCCCCGGAGCCCCTCCCCGAGGCGCCCGTGCCGCCACGATCCGCGCCCGGATGATTCCCCTTCGCACCCGGCGCGATCGGCCCGGTGCGACAATGGGCGCCATGGTGCGGGTACGGCTGGAGCAGGGTGACATCACCGGCGTCGAGATCGACGCGATCGTCAACGCCGCGAACAACAGCCTGCTCGGCGGCGGCGGGGTGGACGGTGCGATCCACGCCGCGGGAGGGCCGCGGATCCTCGCGGCCTGTCGCGAACTGCGCCGCACCACGCTGCCCGATGGCCTACCGACCGGGCAGGCGGTGGCGACGACCGCCGGGCGACTCCCGGCCCGGCATGTCATCCACGTCGTCGGGCCGATCCACGACCCACGCGACGATCGTTCCGATCTGCTGTGCTCGGCCTACGTCAACGCGCTGCGGGTCGCCGACGAGCTGGGCGCGTCCGGAGTGGCGTTCCCGGCGGTGAGCGCCGGGGCGTACGGGTGGCCGTTGGACGACGCCGCCCGCCTCGCGGTGACGAGTGTGCTCACCGCGACGACGAACGTGCGGGACATCCGGTTCGTCCTTTTCGACGCGCGCGTCCACCAGGCTTTCACCGCGGCACTGGCGGCGGCCAGTCAACCGTGAGCTCGCCCAGTCGCCAGCGGCGCATGTCCCCGCGGACCGGGAGACCCCCCGCGCGCAGGTCGAGCACCGCGGCGATCCAGCGTTGCCGTGGCGAGAACACCGCCCTGGCCGCCGCCCGCGCCCACGCCTGATCCAGCTCCTCGAGCAGCCGGTGGATGTCCTCCCCCGCCACGTTGCGGGCGATCAGCGTCTTGGGGAGTCGTTCGGCGAGCTCGGACGGCTGGCGCAGGCTCGGCAGATGTGCGGCCAGGGTCAGCGTCGGCCCGGCCGGAATCCGCCCGGCGGCGGCCAGCCACCGCGGTGGCGCGGCACTGGCCGGACGGCCGAACCAGCAGGCCCGCCGACCGATCTCGTCGCAGGTGCCCTCCACGAGCAGCCCGCCGGGCGCGAGCAGGCCGGCCATCGCCTGCCACGCCCCGGCCACGGCCGGCTCCGGGTACTGACGCAGCACGTTCAACGCCCTGATCACCACCGGCTGCCCGTCCCGCGCGACCTGCCCGAACCCGCCGTGGTCGAAGGTGAGCCCGGGTGGCCGGGCCGCCGGGCGCGCCGCCGCGACCCGCTGCTGGTCAAGCTCGAGACCAAGGACCCGCACCCGCGGGCACACCACCCGCAGCCGCTCGTACAGCTCCACCGTCGTCACCGGGGACGACCCGAAGCCCACGTCGACGACCAGCGGGTCGACGCTGCCGCGCAGGAGCGGGCCGGCCACGTCGGCCAACCAGCGGTCGACCCGGCGCAGCCGGTTCGGCGCCGTCGTCCCCCGGGTAGGGAGCCCAAGGGCACGCGCGCGGCCCGCCGCGAGCCGCCCGCCGCGGGGGTTCACCATCCGCCCAGCGTCGCAGATCGCCCCCACCGGTGGGACGGGGACGGTGCGGTCCGGCTCCCCCACCGTCGCCAGGTGCCCTCCTTCGGGCCGGTCGGCGGGCCACCGGGACGTCTGATTCGTTACAGGATCGTGACGACAGATCCGGCACAGAGCGCCACCCCGCCGCGTTGACCTGCAAGGATCGGGAGATTCCCGGTCCACGGCGACGGATCGGCCACGTCCGATCAGTTGACCGGACAACTGGACGGGTAGAACGGTGGTTCTCGTGTTGGTCCACAGCAACGACGGTCGTACTGGGCGAACGCGGCAACCATCGCCGGACGAAGGTATGCCGTGGGCGCTGCCGGACGGGGGTGCGCGGTGCGTCTGATCCGCGGCGAGTCGGGGCGTGCGGCCCACCCGCGGCGGGTGGCGATGCTGTCGATGCACACCTCACCCCTGGAGCAGCCGGGCACCGGTGACGCCGGCGGGCTCAACGTGTACGTGGTGGAGCTGTCCCGGCAGTTGGCGCGCCACGGGGTCGAGGTCGAGGTGTTCACCCGGGCGGTCAGCAGCCGGGTGCCGGCGACCGCGCAGCTCGCGCCCGGAGTGACGGTGCGCCACGTCGACGCCGGGCCGTTCGAGGAGGTCCGCCGCGAGGACCTGCCGGCGTGGCTGTGCGCGTTCACCGCGGACGTGCTGCGCACCGAGGCCGGGCACGAGCCGGGCTGGTTCGACCTCATCCACTCGCACTACTGGCTGTCCGGGCAGGTCGCCCGGGCCGCCGCCCGCCGATGGGCGGTGCCGTTCGTGCACACCTCGCACACCCTCGCGAAGGTCAAGAACGATGCGCTGGCCGTCGGTGACCGCCCGGAACCCGCCGGGCGGCTGCACGGCGAGCAGGAGGTCGTCGCCGACGCCACCCGGCTGATCGCCTCCACCGCCGAGGAACGCGCCCACCTGATCGGTCTCTACGGCGCGGCACCCGACCGCGTGGATGTCGTCGCCCCCGGTGTCGACCTGACCGTCTTCCGCCCGGGTGGCAGGGGTGGCGGCGGCACCGTCCGACCCGGGGACATCGCCGCGTCGCGGGCCCGGTCACGGCTGCGGCTTGGCCTGGAGCCCGATGGTGAGCTGCTGCTGTTCGTCGGACGCATCCAACCGTTGAAGGCGCCCGACATCCTGCTGCACGCCACCGCCGAGTTGCTGCGCCGCGATCCGAGCCGCCGCGCCCGGCTGTCGGTCGCCGTCGTCGGTGGCCCGAGCGGCGCCGGTCTGGAACAGCCCGACGCGCTGGTGAAACTGGCGGCGGACCTGGGTATCTCCGACCTCGTCCGGTTCCAGCCACCGGCGCCGCAACCCGAGCTCGCGCACTGGTACCGGGCCGCCGACGCCGTGGTCGTGCCCAGTCACAGTGAGAGCTTCGGTCTGGTCGCTCTGGAGGCGCAGGCCTGCGGCACGCCGGTGGTGGCCGCCGCGGTCGGTGGGCTGCGCACGGCGGTCGCCGACGGTGTCTCCGGCCTGCTCGTGCCGGGTCACGACCCGCTGCGCTACGCCGACGCGCTCGACCGCCTGCTGCGCCAGCCCCGGCTGCGGGCCCGGCTCGCGGCCGGGGCGATCGAGCGGGCCGCCAGCTTCGGCTGGTCGGCCACGGCCCGCGGGGTGCTGCACAGCTACCAGCACGCGCTGCACCCGACCGCGGTGGCCGTCTGAGCCGAGCCCGTCACGCCGTGGACCGGTAGGGACCGTGGACCGGTAGGGACTGTAAGCGGGTGGGGGCGGGGGCGTGCGAGGATCGGATCCGGCTGCACCGGATCCGGCTTCACCGCCGCGACGAGCGGGGAGGAACCGCGCCATGACGGCACCCATCGACGCGCCCGAACGTGAACGGCTCGACGCCGTGATCGCGACCGCCCTCGCCGACCTGGAGCTCGCCTTCGAACACGTCGGCACCGGCTCGTTCCTGGTCACCCTGGAGGGCGAGCACAAGCTGCGCACCATGACCTGGCTCGTCGTGCAGGACCACACCCTGCTGGTCGAGGCGTTCTTCATGCGCGCGCCGGCCGAGAACACCGCCGGTACCTACGGCTTCCTGCTCGGGCGCAACGCGCGCACCTACGGCGTGCACTTCTCCATCGACCGGGTCGGTGACATCTTCCTCACCGGCCAGGTGCCGTTGGCCGCCGTGTCGGCCGACGAGATCGACCGGATTCTCGGCTGTGTCGGCACCTACGCGGACGAGAACTTCGACCCGGCGATCGCCCTCGGGTTCGCGTCCGCCATCGAACGTGAGAAGGCGTGGCGGGCGAAGCTCGCCGCCGACGCCGGCAGCGTGACCAGGCCTGCCTGACCGGCTGGATCAGGCGGACCCGGCGCCCGCGGTGGCGGGCCCGCGGTCATGCGGTGACGGCTCGGGCACCGAGCAGGGCCTTGAGGTCTCCCAGCAGGGAACCGCTCGCCTGCACCTGCGGTTCGAGCAGCAGCAGGCTGCTGTTCTGCGGGCCTTCCAGACGCAGGTGCACCGGTGTCGAGCCCGGATGGGTCGTCAGGATGACCTTGAGGTCCGCGACCAACGGTGGCGTGATCTTGTAGGTGGGCAGGGTGATGACGACCGGTGGCCCGTTCAGATGGGTCGCGACATCGATCACCGTCAGGTCCTGGGCGAACAGCGAGACCGAACCCTCCCGCTCGTTGATCCTGCCCCGCACCGAGATGACCGCGTCCGTCGCGAGCGCGGTGGAGTGGATCTCGTAGGACTGGGGGAAGAACAGCACCTCGATGGAGGCGTCGAGGTCCTCGACGGTCACGATCGCCCAGGCTTTGGCGGTGTTCTTGTTGATCCGCCGGTCGATCTTGCTGATGATGCCGGCGATCTGCACGCTGTTGCCGTCGCTGGCCTCGACGAGGTCGACGATCCGGGTGTCACGGTGGCGATCCAACGCCCGCTCGGCGCCCTCGAGTGGATGCGAGGAGACGTACAGGCCGAGCATGTCGCGTTCCTGGGCCAGCAGTTCCTTCTTCGGCCACTCGGGGCCGGACAGGTCCAGGTCGAGGCCCAGCGGCGAGCTCTCCTCCTCGTCGCCGCCCGCGTCGCCGAACAGGTCGAACTGGCCGATCGCCTCGGCCCGCTTTGTGATGATCACCGCGTCGATCGCGGTCTCGTGCACGCTGACCAGCACCCGGCGGTGATGGCCGAGCGAGTCGAACGCACCGGCCTTGATCAGGGAGTCGATCGTGCGCTTGTTGCACACGCCGATGTCGACCTTCTGCAGGAAGTCGGCGAACGACTCGTAGGCGCTCTTGCGTTCCCGGGCCGCGACGATCGACGCGACGACGTTCTCCCCGACGTTGCGCACGGCGCCCAGGCCGAAGCGGATGGACTCCCCGACCGCGCCGAACCGCAGGTCCGACTCGTTGACGTCGGGTGGCAGCACCTGGATACCCATCCGGCGGGTCTCGGCCAGGTAGACCGCCATCTTGTCCTTGTCATCCCCCACCGACGTCAACAGCGCGGCCATGAACTCGGCCGGATAGTTGGCCTTGAGGTAGGCGGTCCAGAACGACACCACGCCGTACCCGGCGGTATGGGACTTGTTGAACCCGTAGCCGGAGAACGGGACGAGCACGTCCCACAGCGCCTGGACCGCGACGTCGGTGTAGCCCTGCTCCTTCATCCCGGCGGAGAAGCGGGCGAACTCCTTGTCCAGGATCTCTTTCTTCTTCTTGCCCATCGCGCGGCGCAGCAGGTCGGCGGCGCCGAGGCTGTAGCCGGCCAGCTCGCGGGCGATGGCCATGACCTGCTCCTGGTACACCACCAGGTGGTAGGTCTCGCCCAGGATCGGCTCCAGCGCCTCGGCGAGGTCGGGGTGGATCGGGTTGATCTCCTTGCGGCCGTTCTTGCGGTCGGCGTACTCGATGTGGCTGTTGGCCGCCATCGGGCCCGGCCGGTAGAGCGCGAGCACGGCGGCGATGTCACCGAACTTCGTCGGTGACATCAGACGCAGCAGGTTACGCATCGGCCCACCGTCAAGCTGGAACACACCGAGCGTGTCCCCGCGGGCCAGCAGTTCGAACGCCTTGGCGTCCTCCAGCGGCAGGGTGGACAGATCGATGTCGACGCCGCGGTTGCGCTTGACGGACTCGATCGCGTCGCCGATGACGGTGAGGTTGCGCAGCCCGAGGCAGTCCATCTTGAGCAGACCCATCTCCTCGCACTGAGGAAACGGGAATCCCGTGATGATCGCGCCGTCGTTGTCGCGGCGGTGGATCGGCAGGACGTCCAGCAGCGGCTCGGAACACAGGATCACGCCCGCGGCGTGCACACCGGTCCCTCGGGTCAGCCCCTCCAACCCACGCGCCGTGTCGATGATCTTCTTCACGTCGGCGTCGGCCTCGTAGAGGGCCCGGATCTCGCTGGCCTCGCTGAAACGCTCGTGCTTCGGGTCGAAGATCCCCGTCAGGGGGATCCCCTTGCCCATCACGTCCGGCGGCATCGCCTTCGAGATCCTGTCGCCGAGCGCGTAGGGGTAGCCCAGCACCCGGCACGAGTCCTTGACCGCGGCCTTCGCCTTGATCGTGCCGAAGGTGTTGATCTGGGCGACCCGGTCCTCGCCGTACTGCTCGGTGATGTAACGGATCACCTCACCACGCCGGCGTTCGTCGAAGTCCAGGTCGATGTCCGGCGGCGAGATGCGCTCGGGGTTGAGGAAGCGCTCGAAGATCAGGGCATGCTCGATCGGGTTCAGCTCGGTGATGCCCAGAATGTAGGCGATCATCGAACCGGTGGCCGAGCCACGCCCCGGCCCCAGGCCGATACCCCGCGATCGCGCGAACGCACAGATATCCGCGACGACCAGGAAGTAGGCCGGGAAACCCATCTTGTCGATAACGCCGACCTCGTACTCGACGCGCGCGACCACATCCTCGGGCACGCCCGCCGGGAAACGCCAGACCAGCCCACGGTCGATTTCCTTGCGCAGCCAGGAGAGCTGGGTCTCACCCTCGGGCACCGGAAACCGGGGCATCCTGTCCACGAAGGCGAAGACCTCGTCGTACGGCTCCACCCGCTCGGCGATGAGCAGGGAGCTGTCACAGGCCCCCGGGACCTCCCCGTCCCAGAGACCGCGCATCTCCTCGGGCGACTTGAGGTAGTAGCCGGAGCCTTCGAACTTGAAACGATTCGGATCGTCGAGCCTTTTACCGGTGCCGACGCACAGCAGCACCTCGTGGCTCTCCGCCTGATCCTCGGTCACGTAGTGCGAGTCATTGGTGGCCAGCGGACGCAGCCCCAGCTTCGCACCTATGTCGAGCAGGCCCTGGCGGACGCTGCGCTCGATCGGCAGGCCGTGGTCCATCAGCTCCAGGAAGAAGTTGTCAGGACCGAACACCTCCCGATAGGTGGCCGCCGCGGCGAGCGCCTTGTCGAACTGGCCCAGGCGAAGCCGGGTCTGCACCTCACCCGACGGGCAGCCCGTCGTCGCGATGATCCCGGCCGAGTACTGGGAGACCAGATCATGGTCCATGCGCGGCTTGCGGTAGTAACCCTCGATCGACGCGATGGAGGACAGCCGGAAAAGATTGCGCAGCCCCTCGGCGTTGGCCGCGAGCATCGTCATGTGCGTGTAGGCGCCACCACCGGACACATCGCCGCCCTCGCCCGCGGGGTCGACGTCGCGTTGCGAACGGTCTCCCCACAGAACGGGCCGCTTGTGATGGCGGGACTCAGGTGCCAGATAGGCTTCGATCCCGATGATCGGCTTGACGCCGGCCTTCGTCGCACCCTGGTAGAACTCGTAGGCGCCGAACATGTTGCCGTGATCGGTCATCCCGACCGCCGGCATTCCCAGCTTCGCCGCTTCCCTGAAAAGCAGGCCCGATTTCGCCGCGCCATCGAGCATCGAATACTCGGTGTGCACGTGGAGGTGAACAAAAGAATCCGCCGACAACCCAGTCCCCTCTCGCCCACAACGACCCGCCGATCGGGAGTCTAGCCCCGACACGGAGAGCTATCGGCGCGCCACGCGACACAACACCTCGACCCCGGTGATCATTCAAGGTTGATTTGTTGAGATCAATGGCGCCTTTGCCTGCGTTCCAGAAGCTTCACGGCGCGATCACCTGGGCGCTGCGCTCCGACCGGCCACGCGGAGCCAGAGTGCCGCTTCCCCTGGTGACCGGGCCTCAGGAAGGCGTCAGTCGGAGACGCGTCTGAGGCGGGCGGACAGGTGCGACTGCATCGGCTTGCCGCCGGCCTCCATGTCGATGGCGTAGGCGAGGTCGCCGCCCTCGACGAGGCCGTAGAGCCGCACCGAGCGGGTGACGTCCCGGGCGGTCGCCGTCCGGATCACGACGTTGTGGTCGAGGTCGATGCGGGTACCGGCCACGCTGCCCACATAGATCTCGGCGATGCCGAACGGATGCGCGAGGGTGACCTCGATGACCGTCGCCCCGTCCTCGCCTGGCTGGACCCGCCAGAACCCGGTCTCGGTCGCCAGCGGACTGCCCGGCTCCCGACCGTCGCGGGGCTCGTCCGCCCACCAGGTGTGCGAGACGTAGCCGAGCGCGGGACGTCCGTCAGCGGCGAAGGTGATCTCCTGCCCGTAGTGGAAACCCTCCAGCCCCTCGTAGCCGCCGACCCCCTCCCCCCGCCAGGTCCCGACCAGAAACGCCAACGGCAGCAGACTCGCGTGCAGGTCCACGACGCCTCCCGGCCGGCCCCGGCCCTCACCCTGGGCGCTCATCGCTGGCCCTCCTGCAGCTTGTAGACCACGTAACCGGAGAACCAGGCGATCAGAACACACGTCGCCACCAGGAGCCCGCTGAAGAAGTAGTGCAACACGCTGCGGAGCCTAGCCGGGCTCGCCCCGGCGGCCACGCGCCGGGCGCACCCGATCGGGCACACTGGACCGGTGACCCGTTCGCTCGTTGTCAAGGCCACCGCCGGCGCGGACGCGCCGGAACGCTGCTCGCAGGCCTTCACCGTGGCGGCCGTCGCCGTCGCCGCCGGCGCCGACGTGTCCCTGTGGCTCACCGGCGAGTCGGCCTGGTTCGCCCTGCCCGGCCGGGCCGCGCAGTTCGACCTCGCCGAGTCCGCCCCCCTGCAGGATCTGCTCGACGCCATCCTGGCCGGCGGACGGATCACCGTGTGCACCCAGTGCGCGGCGCGCCGCTCGTTCGGCCCGCCGGACGTCCTGCCCGGCATCCGGATCGCCGGCGCCGCCACCTTCGTCGACGAGATCCTCGCCGACGGCGTCCAGGCCCTCGTCTACTGAGCGTCCAGGCCCTCGTCCGCTGAGGCCGACGACCCATCCGCACCCGTCCCTCGGGCTACTGCTCCCCCGCGGCTACAGGGCCGTCGGGCGCCGTGATGCCGTTGCAGGTGCGTTCGGCACCAGCCGCGGCAGCCGCAACAACAGACCACGATCAGGACACGTGGAATCGCGTTCGGCGCTGAGCCGTATGCGCTTTCCTGATCTCATGATGGCTGAGTCCGATGTCCTTTTCGCCGTAGTCCTGTTCGCGGCCACCGGGCAGCGCACGGTCCGCCGTATCATCGCGCCCTTCCCGGATCGCCGATCGGCTCTTGCCTTCGCCCGGGAGAACGGCCTGCGCTGTTTCACGATCGGCCCGATGCACTTCGCGGTGCCGACAACGATGCCGATCGAGACCGGCCGGTCGCACCCGACCCGCCCCGCGGTGACAGCCACCCGGGTGAACCGATCCACCGCTGTCTCAGCGGGTCCGCGGTGACCTCAGGCCGGACTTCTGCGGACGCGGCCAGAAACCTCAGGCAGTGACCTCGACCTGGGCGTCCACCGGCTCGCCCTGACGGGCGACGACCCGACGCTCGCCACTGGCACCGGGCACCAGCGCCCGCACGGTCCACTGGCCGGGGCGGGCGAAGAACCGGAACTGCCCGGTGGCGGAGAGCGGCACCTCGGCGGTGAAGTCGCCGCCCTCGTCGAGCAGGCGGGCGTAACCGGTCGACACCGGCTCGCCCTCGCGCACGACGACGCCCTGGATCACGGTCTCCCTGTCCACGTCAATTCCCTCCACCGACGGTCCACCACTGGTCGCACCGCACATGGGTCACGCACCCTTCTCGATCGGCACGCCCACCAGCGAGCCGTACTCGGTCCACGAACCGTCGTAGTTCTTCACACCCGCCAGACCCAGCAGTTCGTGCAGGGCGAACCAGGTGTGTGCGGACCGTTCCCCGATCCGGCAGTAGGCGATGATCTCGGCGGACAGATCGACGCCGGCCTCGGTGTAGAGCGCGGTCAGCTGCTCGTCGCTGCGGAACGTGCCGTCCTCGTTCGCCGTCCGCGCCCATGGGATGTTCTTCGCCGTCGGAATGTGCCCGGCCCGCTGGGACTGCTCCTGCGGCAGATGGGCGGGTGCCAGCAGCAGCCCGGAGAACTCACCCGGCGAACGGACGTCGATCAGGACCTTCTCACCGATCGCGGCGATGACCTCCTCGCGGAAGGCCCGAATGTCGGTGCGTGGCTCGCCGGCGGTGTAGGTCGTCGCCGGACGGGGCGTCACCTCGGACGTCAGCTCACGGCTGTCGAGCTCCCACTTCTTGCGCCCGCCGTCGAGCAGCCGGACGTCCCCGTGGCCGTACAGGCTGAAGTACCAGTAGGCGTAGGCCGCGAACCAGTTGTTGTTGCCGCCGTAGAGCACGACGGTGTCGTCGTTCGCGATACCCTTGGTGGACAGCAGCTGTTCGAACTGCCCCTTGTCGACGAAATCCCGGATGACCGGGTCCTGCAGCTCGGACTTCCAGTCGAGCCGGACCGCACCCGGAATGTGCCCACGGTCGTAGGCGGAGACATCCTCGTCGACCTCGACCAGAACGACCCTGGGATCGCCACTGTGCGCTTCGACCCAGGCGGCGTTGACCAGAACCTGTTCGCGGCTCATCCCCGCGCCCCTTTCACGGTGACCGAACGAAAGAACACGTACATGTGGCAACCGAGACAGACCTCGAAAGCCGCGTTGAGAAAAGCCGCCGCAAAGGCGAGCCCGGTGACCACCAGACCCAGCGCCGAGGCTCCGGACAGGAATCCGATCACGCCCACCACCCCGAAGACCACGCCCACGAGCTGGGCGAACCGGGGTGGGGTGGCGTCCTCCATGACGTCCGGCGGCGCCAGCCGGGGACGAATCAGACGCCGGAACACCAGCGCGTAGGGCGCGTACCGCACACCGGCGGCCGCCCCGATCGCGAACACCACCGTCTGACCGAGAAGAAGCCAGCCGCTGCCCGTGAGGAGCACGATGGCGAGCACCACCGTGGACACGGCGGCGGTGAACCGCATACCGCGAGGGTCGACCACCGAAGTTCTCCTGACTACACCTGATCACCAAGATCTGATCATCGGAACTGGACCTGTCGGCGGCGCGCCGACCGAGCGGCGCACCACGGGAACCCGATCAGAAAGGGCAACACAGACAGCTACGCACGCGACAGAGATCGATCGCGCGACGACGTACAAGCTGCAGGAAGAACATGGCCCGTGTCACGGTAGCAGCGGTGGTCAGGTCCACGCTAAGACATCGCCGATGATTCCGAAGAATCGTCATCCGCCCGCTTTGTCCCCTCCAGGGGCATGATCTCGGCGAGGGTGGCGAAGACGGCGGCCCGCGTGGGCGGAGCGCCGCTGGCCCGCCGCGTCTCCCGGCCCGCCGCGTCAAGGACGACCACCGTCGGCGTGCGTCGCACTCCGAGCGCACGGACAAGATCGAGGTGCGCCTCCGCGTCGACCTCCACATGCCGGACGCCCGGCACGACCTCGGCGACCCCGGCCAGCACACGCCGCGTCACCCGACAGGGCGCGCAGAAGGCGGTGGAGAACTGCAACAGCGTCGCCCGCTCGCCCAGCGTCTCACCCAGCGCGGCCACCTCGGCCCCCCACCCCGGCTCCGCGTCGGACACGACCGACTCGCCCGACCCGGCCTCGGTCACCTGAGCGGGGGCGGCCGGCCTGGCGGTGGCGGGTGCCGGGACATCCACCGGTGGCTCCTTTCGCGCATCGAACCAGGTGCTCGAGCGGGGGGACGACCTCACTGGACGGAACCGACCATCTCGGACGCGCAGGGTGACACCCAGCGCGCTCGCCAGTGCGACCGCTCCCAGCAGCACCCACAAGCCCGTCACGGTTCGTCCAAGCACCTGGCGTCCGCCGCTGTTCCCGCGACGGCTCCGGATCGGGTCACAGCCCATCCGTATGGGGGGGTCAGGACGCGGGGGTCAGGACGCGGGGGCGGAGCCGGTGACGCGGCCGACGGTACCGGGTTCGAGAACAACGTTCTGACCGGCGGCGTCGAAGAGGATCCGGTCCGATCGGACGGTCGCGGAGGTGAGCTGGAGGTTGAACGGCAGGCCGGCCACCGGGACCCGCACGGTCAGCAGCTGGCTGATCGCCGGACTCAGCGCCGTGCCCACCGGTGCGGTCAGCTCCCGCGGGGAGAAGGTGATCTCCGCTGGCGCGACTCCGATGTCCGCCGTCCCCACCGCGTCGACGGTGGTGCCCAGGATGGGCAGCGATCCGGAGACCTGGATCGCCGTCCCGGCCGGCCCGACCGTGACAGCCGATCCCTGGCTGCGCAGGTAGGCGTTGAGATCGGTGTAGGTCAGCTCCACGCGGGCGGTGAGCCGATCGACCGGAATCCGCTGCACGTCACCGTGCAGCACATCCGCCAGCGGCACCCGCACGCCGACGAGTTCGGCATGCAGCCGGTCGACCCGCAGGCCCTGCTCGACCTGGCCACGCACGTCCACCCGGACGTCGCGATAGTCGCCATGCAGTACCTGGGTGAGGAAGGGAAATCCGCCCAGTGACACGTCCGGCTTCGTGGCCAGCCCCTCGCTGCGCTGCGCCTGGGTGGCGATCTGGCCGGCCACCACCCGCGGGGTGATCCGGTCGACGGCGAGGAGCAGCCCGAGCAGGACCACCACGAGGACGGCAGCCACCCGTGCACCCCGGCCGGGTCGGTCGGCACTCATCCGGGCAGATGCCGCCCGACGAGGTACACCAGCGGCGCGGCGCAGGCCAACGGCACCACGGTGGCCACGAAGGCGCCGGCCACCGCGGCGGCGGCCGACCCACCGACCCGGACGACTCCATCACTCCTGGCCAGCCGCTCGTGGCCGGCCAGGTCACCGCCGACCTGGTCACCGCTGGCCTGGTCACCGCTGGCCTGCCCCTCGCTGGCGCGGACGAGGACCAGATCCACCAGTCCGGCCGTGACCGCGCCCGCCGCCGCGGCGGTGAGACCCGCGACCACGGACAGACCGCCCGGTCCGAGCGCGCCAAGGCCCGCCCCGGCGGCGACCGCGACGGCCACCCCGACCGGCCCGGCGAGCGCCGCCGGCAGGCCGGCCCATCCGACCAGCCGGGCCACCGCGACCACGATCCCGGCGCCGAGCAGACCGGCGATGGTCATCAGATCAGCCGGCTGCTCCGCGCCCTGCCCGGCCCGCAGCGCCAGATACCCGGTGAGCAGCAGGCCGAGAACGATCCCGCTCAGCGCGGTGACCAGCTCGGCGCTGACCCGCTCGCTGGATGGAACACCCGCACCACCGGAGGTGGCGGATGTGGCCGGCCTGACCATGTCGGCGGCCGGGGCACGCAGGGTCACGGCTCGACGCAGCCCCAGTTGGTAGACGATGACCGCGGCGACGCCGGTCCCGCCCACCCCGACGATCGCGTGGAACGGATGGCCGTCCGTCAGCAGCAGACCGAGATCGCCCAGCAGGGCCCAGACGGCGATGAGCGCGACAGTGCCCGGCGAAGCCCGCAGCGCCCGACCCCAGGCCCACGCAAGGGCCACTTGCAGGACGATGACGACAACCGCGAGTGCCCACGTGGCCAGCGCCGCCGCCCCGATCGCGAGGCCGGCGGCGAGCACCACGGCACCGGGCACCGCGAGCGCGCCCGCGGAGCCCGGGCGCGAGCGGGTGACCACACCGGATCCGAGATCGCCAGCACTCACGCCGCCATGCTGTCACGTCCGGGTAGGGCACCGCGGTGGCGGTCCTACGCCGCGCCCCTGGCCGCCGATCAGCCGCCGGCGAAGGGTGGCAGGACCTCGACGACGGCTCCGGCCGCCAGCGTGAGGGTGGCCGGGTCACGTTGTCCGGCGGGCTGGTCGTCCACCAGGTAGGAGCAGCGCCGCAACAGGCTGGGCAGGGTGCCGCCGTGGCGGGCCGCGATCGCGTCCTGCACCTGCGCGAGGGTGGACGCGACGAGCGTCTCCTCGGTCACGCCGGCGGCCGCTCGCGCCGCCGCCCAGTAGCGGACCGTCACCGTCCCCGGTGCCGTGGCCGGACCACCGGTCATGATGTCCACCCCTTCGATGATTCTGGCACCGAGCCCGTCGCGGGGCCCGCGGCCGGCCCGTCCGCCCGGACGGGTGTGCTGGCGGGCGCGGCGAGTTCGACCAGGTGGGACCCGATGCGGTCCAGCAGACCGGGCGACAGTCCCGCCTCGGCGTGCCCGAACTCGGGCTCGATCCAGACCTGCGCGTGCCCCCCGCTCGCGGCGCCAAGAGCCCGCGGATGCTCCAGGGTGAAATACCGGTCGCGACCGCCATGCACGATCAGCAATGGGGTCGGCGCAATGGCACCGATCAGCTCCAACGGAGACAGCGGAACGGGCACAAAAGCGCCCGGATCGATACGCACCCGTAACCCCACCCGGGCCACCATCCGGCCGGTCGCGGACTCCGCGAACCAATGGATTCGCCGCATCGGCGCAGTATCTCGAACGAACCACCGACTTGCCGCACTCACGCTGATCACAGCGTCGGGCGGATGTCGGAGACGGTGCCCGTGACAGAGCGTACCAGTTTTTGCCAATCCGGCATGACGGAGGACGGCTCCCGCGCCCATCGACCACCCGATGGTGACAACGCGCAGGTAGCCAAGGGTGCGGGCAGCCCCCACCGCGGCATCGACGTCCAGCGCCTCGCGATCGCCGAACGTGCACAGCCCGGTTGATCGCCCGTGGCCGCGCAGGTCCATGACCTGCACTCCGACATATTTCCGCAAACCGTTCGTTACTTCACGTAACGCAAGGCGTTCCATCGAGCCGGAGAAGCCATGGGCCACGACAGCCGCCAGGTCACGTGACTCTCCGTACTGATCCGGAATTTTTGGATCATGCCTGGTGGCAAGGATCTCAGAATCAGCGGTCGGTAGTGACCGGTAGACGGTAGGAGCGCAGTAGGGCACTCGGCTATCCTCCCCACATACCGGCCTTCGTTTCATGCCCATGACGGTCGTGCGACGCCCAGTGCCGGACATAGAGTTGCTCATCGGGTCGACGCTGCCCCACCACACACCACTGGAGGAGTCGTCTTGAGCGTCGTCCTTTTGCTCACCAACGCCCCCGGTCCCTCCGCCGAGTCGTTTCCGTCGCTTGGGCTGCTCACACACACGGTGCGGGTCGCTCCACTGGAGGCCAGCGCCCTGCTGGACGCGCCCCCGGTCGACGTGATCGTGGTGGACGGGCGCCGGGAGCTCGTCATCGCTCGTGGCCTGTGTCGACTGCTGCGCACCACCGGGCTGACCACTCCGCTGCTCGCCCTGGTCACCGAAGGTGGACTCGCCGCGGTGTCCGCCGACTGGGGCGTCGACGACGTCGTGCTTGACTCCGCCGGTCCCGCCGAGGTCGAGGCCCGGTTGCGACTGGCCATCGGTCGGGTCGCTGCTGCTGGCGGCACCGCCGAGGCCGGTGTCATCCGGTCCGGCGACCTCTCCGTCGACGAGACCACCTACTCCGCGAAGCTACGGGGCCGGCCGCTCGAGCTCACCTTCAAGGAGTTCGAACTGCTCAAGTACCTGGCACAGCACCCCGGTCGGGTCTTCACCCGGGCGCAGCTGCTGCAGGAGGTCTGGGGCTACGACTACTACGGCGGCACCCGCACGGTGGACGTGCATGTTCGCCGCCTGCGGGCGAAGCTCGGCCCCGAGCACGAGGCCATGATCGGCACGGTTCGCCACGTCGGCTACAAGTTCGTGGCCCCGTCGATCACCCCCCTCGCGGACGGGCCCAGCGGCCGGGTCGACCGTGATGACGCCCGCACCCCCGAGCGGGTCTAGCCCGTCCCTCGTTGAGCCGTAGCCAGTTCGACGATCCACGCGGCGTCACCACCACATGACGGATGGCTCCCCCGGTGGCCGTTGTCGCGATCCGCGGCGTCATCGCACAAAGCGTGGTCGCTCAGTCCGGTTGTCGTCGGGCCCAGCGACCACGCTTCGCCGTTTGACGACGGCGACGACGGCGACGGGTTCAGGTGTGGGTGCGGCGCGCCGCACCGGATCCGCGGTTCACGCGACATCGGCGGGGGCCGCTCGTACGGTCGGGTGGTGACCTCCTCGACCTCGCAGCCGTCCGCGGCCATATCCTCCAGCGCACGGCTGGACTGGCGTCCGACTCTCAGCGGTACGGACGTCGACGGCATCGAGAGCCTGCTCGCCGAGGCGGAGCGAGCCGACGGTAGCGGGCCGGTATCCGAGGACGTCCGGTTGACGTTGCGCCCGGGTCTTGCGGTGGACGCCGGCCATCACCTGCTCGCCCGTCTGTCGGCCGGTTCCGCGGACGCCCCCTCACCAGCCGCTCCCGCCGCGACCGGCCCGAAAGGCGGGCCGGTCGACCCCGCCGAACCGCCGATCATCGGATACGCGCACCTGGGCGGCCCACCGGAAAGTCGGCAGGCCGAGGTCGTGGTGCATCCCGCGCACCGCCGTCAGGGTGTGGGTCGGGCGCTGGTCACCGCGCTGCTCGCCGCCTGTTCCACGGCGCGGGCGGAACTCGACATCTGGGCGCACGGGGATCTGCCGGCCGCGGCGGCCCTCGCCGATCCGCTGGGCTTCGTCCGTGCCCGTGTGCTGTTCCAGCTGCGCCGCCCGTTGGACGAGCCGCTGGAGCAGCCGGTGCTGCCCGCCGATGTCACCGTGCGGCCCTTCGTCCCCGGCCAGGACGACGAGGCCTGGCTCGCGGTCAACGCCGCGGCCTTCGCCGACCATCCCGAGCAGGGCCGCTGGACCTCCGACGACCTGGCCAGACGTCAACAGGAACCGTGGTTCGACCCGCGGGGATTCTTCGTCGCCGAACGCGACGGGCAGGTGGTCGGTTTCCACTGGACCAAGGTCCACGCGGTCGACCCGACACCCGCACCGGATGTCCCACCCGCCCAGGTCGGCCCGATCGGCGAGGTCTACGTCGTCGGTGTGCGGCCCGGTTCTGGTGGTTCGGGCCTGGGCCGGGCGCTCACCCTCATCGGCCTGCGTCATCTGCGGGACCAGCGCCTGCCCACCGTCGCGTTGTACGTCGACGAGGACAACGAGCGGGCGGTGCGGATGTACACCGGGCTCGGTTTCACCGAGCATGCGCGGGACGTGTCCTATCACTGGCGCCAGGCTGGCTAGGCGCTACGACGCCGGGCCAGTCCCGGTGCCGGGGCTGGCCCGGCGGCCGAAGCCGAAGCCGCGGAGACCGCCGGAAGATCGTCGTCCACGGCGATGACCGTGGTCAGGTTGGTGACGTGCAGCAACCGGTTCGTGTCCTCGTTGAGATGCCGCAGGGCCAGCCGGCCACCGGCCGAACGCTGGCGCTGATGGGCGAACAGGATCACCGCGAGTCCCTGCGAGTCCAGAAAGCTGACCTCGGCCAGGTCGACCACGATGTCCCTGACTCCGGCGACCCGGGCATCCAGCAGGGACTCACGCAGCGGATCCAGCGAGGAGTAGTCGATGTCGCCCACAGGGTGCACGACGATCGTGTCGCTCCCCGTCACCTCGACCCGCACAGATGGTTCCATGGCTCCGCCCGACCGGATGGCATGGGCACCGCGGGATACAGGCCGGACCGTTCCCACTGCGCGTCGCACTCCTGTCAAGCACGATGAAGCCGGCGTACCCAGGCTCTCCCACTCCCACACCCCTCAGATTCCCACCGCGGCGCGCCCTGTCTCACATCAGCGCCCCGCCCGGCCCGCCGTCTGCCCTCCGCCTCTCCCCGCCAGACGGGATGGGATGACATGTCATCCCATGAGAACGTCCTCGCATGGACATCAACCCGCCCTGGTCCCGCGGTGGCGCTGCTCCCGCTGATGTCGTCACGTTCCTGTGCCGGTCGGACGGCGCCGCCGTCTCGGTCGGCCCGCTGCCCGGCGGTCCGCCGGGTTCCGGCGCTGGTCTGGTCGGTCTCGTCGTCCGGCTGCCCGGCGCCTCCCCCGCTCTGCTGCGGCTCACGCCCGATGAGGCTGGTCGCCTCGCCGGGCTGCTCGCCGAGACGAACGGAGGTGATGCCGCGGCCGGTGCCGTCGATCCCGTCCCCGATGGCAGCGGCGGCGCGTCGGGCTCGAGGTACGTCGTCGTCGCGCCGGAGGGGGCGCCGGTGGCCGAGCTGTGGCCGGCGCTGGCGGCGCTTCCCCCGGCCGCGCGGCTCGTCGATTTCGCTTCGGACGCGGAGGTCGTGCTCGTCTTCGGGCTCGACGATCCGCGTTGGCCGATCCTGCCGCGCGAGGCCGGCTCGGTTCGGGACGCGCGGCAGGCGCCGAGCCGCTGAGTCGTCCGGTCGTGGGGTGGCCGGCCCTCCAGCCGGCTACCCGCGCAGCACCTCGATCCCCGAGATCACCGCGAGCACCAGGAACGCCCCCGCGGCAATGCGGGTGATCATGGAGATCGGCAGCAGTCGGAGCAGCCCACGTCCACCGGCGATACCGAGGGCGGCCACCGTCCACAGGCCCAGCAGCGCGCCCAGCCAGACGCTCACCGGAGAGTCGAAACGGGCGGCGAGGTTGGCCGTGGTGATCTGGGTGAGGTCGCCCAGCTCCGCAAGAAAGACAACGCCGAACGAGGTGACCGCCACCCGCCAGAACGTGCTCGAACCGGCGCTCCTGGTGGCGGCCGGCTGCTCGGCCACCACCGCGGGAGTGGCCGATCCCGCCGGCCCCGCGCTGTCGCTGGTCAACGTGCCCTCGGGGTTGGTCGTGCCCTCGGGGTTGGTCATGCCCTCGGCGTTGGAGGGAGCGTCGCTCGTCTCGGGCTTGTCGTCGTCATCGCGGCCCTCGCGCAGCACCAGGACGGCGCCCAACAGGAAGAGCACCATCGTGATCCCGTCCACCAGTCGGCTCGGGAGATGGGAGAACGCGCTACCAGCCGCGACAGCCACCGTGACATGGATGAGGAAGGCGGCCGCCACCCCCACCCAGACGTAGATCGGCCGGAACCGGCTGCCCAACACAAGACTCGCGACCATCGTCTTGTCCGGAAGCTCGGCGAGGACGATGACGCCGAAGGTGACCAGTATCGCGGTGATGCTCACGCCGGAACCTCTCGTAAGGCCGGGTCGTGAGCGGGGTACGCCTTCGACCCGGCATGACTGCCGTGTCGAAGGTCTCGCCCACCAGGCCGCGCACAGCCGGGCCCGAGCGCCGGGAACCCGCGGGCCGACCCATGACGGGCCGCGCACGGGCGCCAGTATGTCGACGCGCGGGTCGAGGTCGGTTCCACCGCCAGCCTGGCGGAGAAGCGCACTCGACGGGGCTACTCCCCTTCAGGGATGAAGGCTACCCGCTTGGCGGATGTGGTGCATCAGTTCACGTCCCCGCCACCTGGACATTCGGACGGCACACGAAAGGACACGCCACCACGCCGGCCTCACCCGTGGACATCACGCTTCGCAGTACTAGATTTACGCGAAGTGATGGATGATCTGGCCTCTCCCGCATTCGGCGCCGCCGAGGATCCGGTACCGGCGCCGATGCCGCGTGCCCGCGAGGCCACCGGTCTCCGTCCGGTGATCAACGCCACGGGGATTCTCCTGCACGGAGCGCTCGGCCGCGCGCCCCTGTCCGCGGCGGCCCGGGCCGCCCTCGACCTGGCGGCCGGCACCATCGACCTGGAGTTCGACCTGGCCACCGGCCGCCGGGACCGTCGTGGTCGCAGCGCGCTCTCCGCCCTGGCCGCGGCGGTGCCGGCCGCGGCCGCGGTGCACATCGTCAACAACGAGGTGGCGGCCCTCGTCCTCGCCGTGGCGGCGCTGGCAGCGGGACGGGAGGTGGTGGTCAGCCGCGGCGAACTCGGCGAGACGACCGACGGCCTGCGCCTGCCGGATCTGCTGGCGACCACCGGCGCCCGGCTGCGTGAGGTCGGCACCACCAACCGCACCACCCTGGGCGACTACGCCCGGGCGATCGGCCCACAGACGGGCGTCGTCCTGCGCGTGCACACCCCCGGTTACCAGCTGATCGGGTTCACGGATCGCCCCGCCCTGGGTGATCTCGCCGAACTGTGCGTCGATCTCGGCGTCCCGCTGGTCGGCGACAGCGGGTCCGGGCTGCTCTGCCCAGAGCCCCACCTGCCCACCGAGCCGGATGTCACCACCTGGCTGGACCAGGGCGTGGCCGTGGTGCTGGCCAGTGGGGACCGACTGCTCGGCGGCCCGCAGTGCGGTCTGCTGTTCGGCCACGCCGGCCTGATCGACCGGATGCGCCGCCATCCGCTGTCGCGCGCCGGCCAGGCCGGCAAGCTGACCCTCGCCGCGCTGGAGGCGACACTGCGCCATGAGCCGCCGGTGCGCCAGGCGTTGCGGACCCGACCCGAACATCTCGTGGCCCGGGCCGAACGGCTCGCCCGGTGGCTGCGCCACGCCGGGATCGCCGCGTCCGCGGTGGCCAGCCGCGCCTGCGTCGACGAGTCGGCCACCGGGCCGGCCGGCGGCCATGCGCTGCGTGGCTACGACCTGCCAAGCGCCGCGGTAGCCGTCGACGCGGTGATCGCGATGCCGTTGCGCGACGGTCAGCCGGCCGTTCTCGGGCGGGTGGAGCAGGGCTGCTGTCTGCTGGACCTACGGGCCGTGCCGGCCGAACTCGATCCGGTGCTCGGCGCGGCGATACTCGCGGCCGCGACCGCGATCGGTGCCACCGCCCTCACCGACCCACCGACCGCCCCCCAGCCCATCGTGGCGGCGGCCACCCCGCACAGATCCGCGTCCGACCCGTCGCAGGGGCGACCAGAACCGGGCCGGGAACCGCCCCCAGCCAGGATGTCGGCGATCGGTGGAGATCCGTCCCCAGGCGGGACCGGTGGGGGGCCGGCCACCGCGCAGAAGTCGGCCTCGGCCGGCGGGCTCGCACCGACCGGTGTCCGAACCGAGACGGCCAGGCTCGACGTCGCCCTGCCCGGAGACACCCTTCTTGGGCTGGAGCCGCTCTGGATCGACCGTCCGTACCGGACGGATGCCGCCGTCGCCCTGGCAACGCCGGTGAGCAGCCCGCCGGTGAGCAGCCCGCCGCGAGGCCGTCCAGCGGACGACGCCGCCCAGGCGCTGTCCTGGTCGCCGGCCGAACCGGGATGGATGTTCGAGACGGACCCGCTCACCGCCGACTGTCCGCCGTGTGGGCTCGAGACCGCCGACATGGACACGATCGAGTCCGCCACGATCCCGCACGGCCGGGACTCGACGCGGACGGCACCGGAGCAGCCGGCCTCGAACCAGCCCAGCCCACCGCAGCAGCCACCGGATCGGCAGTCCCCGTGAGCACGCCCCGCCTGCTGGACCAACCGCTTGTCCTGGACCTGCTGCGTCGGCTGTCCGCCGCCGGCGGCGGGGCCGTCCTGCTGTGCTACGGCCTGGTTCATCTGCTGGTCTGGCCCGGGGCGCCGACCGGCACCCCGGGCGAACGGTACCGCTGGAACGGCGACACCCACCTGTTCGGCTGGCTGCCCGCGGCCGTCGGATGGACGTTGGGCGCCGTCCTGCTCGCGGCGACCGTGCTGGGGTACGTCGCCGCCGCCGCGGGACTCGTCGGGGTGCCGGTTCTGCGCCGCCACCATCTCGGCGCCACCGCCACGGGTTGCACCGCCTCCCTGGGGCTGTACGCGGTGGCCTGGCCCGGTCTGGAACCGGACCCGACCGATTTCAGCGCCGGCCCGGTGATCAGCGGACTGCTGTTGGCCTGCGTTCTCGCGACCACCTGGGCCCGGCGTTACCCGTCGTCGACGGGCGGCGGGTCACCCAGGCCGCCGGCCAACCGGGGCAGCACCCGCACCCGGCCGGACGCCACCGCCGACCGCACCGCACCGACGTTCACCGACCGCTGGGACGGGACCACACCCTGGGACGAAGCCGCCCCCTGGGACGGGACCGAACCCTGGGACCGGGCCGTGCCCCGGCCTGGTGCTCAGCCTCGCCCGGTGTCCGAACCTCGGGTGGTCAGGCCGTCCAGCTCACGCTCCAGGTTGAGCCGGGCCGACGGTTCCCACCGGCGCCGCGCCCACCCCGTGGAGTAGAGCGGCCCCTCGAGCAGGTGGCGCAACGCGCTGGCACGACCCCGGCGCCACTGCGCGTCATCGAAACCGCCGTACTCCCGGCGCACCCGGCGCACGTACACGTCATAGCTGGCGGGTCCGCGGGCGAGGACACGTAGATCGGCGTCGTTGACCAGGGCCTCGTCCCGGCTGTGCGACCCGTGGGAGGCGGTGGCGAGCACGAGACGGGCGACCGTGGCACCCGTCGGCCCGGGGCAGCCCAGCTCCGCCAGCACCCGGGTGGAGAGTTCGGCCGAGCATCGCTCGTTGTCGGTCAGGGCCGGGTCGTACACCACATCGTGGAAGTAGGCCGCGAGGATGCAGGCGGGTGCCAGGTACCGGTCGCCGGCCCGGCCTTCGGCGGTCAGGAGCACCCGGAGGGCGGCCGTCACCTCCGCGACATGACGCAGAGTGTGGTAGTGCCGCCCCGGCTGCTGGTAGCAACGAGCGAGCGCCACGAAGGCGCGCACCCGTTCACTGACGTCGGCGGTGGCACCCGCGCCGAGCAGCGCGTCGTCGAACAGCCGGGCGAGCGGTGTGCGCGGCCCGGTCAGGGCGACGTCCCGGACGGCGTTCGCCTGCCCAGCCATCCGCGCTCCTCCCCGCCCGAGCGACGCCCGCCGATGGATGCCCGCTGGTGCGACATCCACTGGCGGCTCTGGCCGCTCACGTACCCTCGCATGCCCGGCCGATCCCGGCCAGACCCAGGCTGACCAGATACGGTCCGGCCCGAACCGGCCACACCGGCCCCGCCCGACCAGCCAGCCAGCCGATCAGCCACGCCCGATCAGGCCACCCCGACATTTGCCATCATCGAACACGCGTGCGACTGTCGACTGGTGGAAGTGCAGATCGTGATCGACGGACAGCCCTTCCCGCTACCGGCGGACACCGATCCGGACGAGCTTCGTCGCCGGGTCGCCCAGGCGGTCTTCCGCTGCGAGGTGGAGCAGCTTCATCTCGCCGACGGCCGCACGATGCTGGTCAACTGGCGATCGGTACGTCTCATCGAGGTTCGCGTCGTCCAGCCGGGCCTCTGCGACCCCCAGCATATCAAATAGCAAAAAATGCAATAAATGCTACTAAAGGTACATATCCGTACAGGCGCTGACCGATAGGCATTGGTCCCGCGTTCACCCATGCCGCCATCCATAGAGATGGTTAGGTGCCAGTTGTGCACCAGGTGTAATTATTGTGATCTTTGTGGGATGGAAGGTGCGCCCGGCCCACTTCCTGCAGCGTTCAGGAGCCTCATCATGATCGGATACGACTATTCAGTCGCGATCCTCGGTAGCGGCATCGCCGGATCGACGCTGGCGAACATCCTCGCCCGGCACGGTCACAGCGTGGTGCTGGTCGACAGCGGCAGCCATCCCCGGTTCGCCCTCGGGGAATCGACGATCGGCGAGACGACCTATCTCCTCAAGCTGCTGGCGGAGCGGTTCGACGTGCCCGAACTCGCCCATGTCAGCAGTTTCGAGGGGGTGCGTTCGCACGTCACGTCAGCCTGCGGAGTCAAGCGCAACTTCGGCTTCGTCTACCACCGCGACGGGCATGTCCAGGACCCGGAGGAGGTGACCCAGTGCAGCGTCGCGGAGTTCCCGAACGGCCCGGAGATGCACATGCACCGCCAGGACATCGACTCCTACCTCTTCTACACCGCCGTTCGCTACGGCGCGGCGCCCCGCCAACGGACGATGGTGGAGCGGGTCGAGTTCACCGCGGACGCCGCGACCCTCACCACCCGCTCCGGCGAGACGCTGCGGGTGCGGTACGTCGTCGACGCGTCCGGCCGCAACTCCGTGCTGGCGAACACGTTCGGTCTGCGGGAGGAGCCGTGCCGGTTCCGCACGAACTCCCGCACCCTGTTCACCCACATGGTCGGCGTCACGCCGTTCGACGATGTCACGACGCCCAGCGGCCAGCCCACCCGCTGGCATCAGGGCACGCTGCACCACATCTTCGACGGCGGCTGGATGTGGGTGATCCCGTTCGACAACCACCGCTGCGCCACCAATCCGCTGTGCAGTGTCGGGCTCAACCTCGACAGCCAGCGTTTCCCGCACGATCCGGGCCGCTCCGCCGAGGACGAATGGGCCACGTTCCTCGAACGCTTCCCGAGCGTGGGACGGCAGTTCGCCACCGCGCGCCCGGCGTGGGACTGGGTGTCCACCGGACGCACCCAGTACTCCACCAGCCGGACGGTCGGCGACCGGTGGGCGATGATGAGCCACGCCGCCGGCGCCATCGACGCGCTGTTCTCCCGGGGTATGGCCAACACGATGCAGGTGATCTACGCTTTCGCGCCGACCCTGCTGGCCGCGCTCGACGACGGCGATCTTTCCGCCGAACGCTTCGCCTACCTCGACACGCTCAACCAGACCATTCTGGACGTCAACGACCAGCTCGTCCACGGCTCCTACGTCGCGTTCCGCGATTTCGATCTCTGGCGGGCGTGGTCCAAGGTCTGGTTCATGGCCTGGAACATGGGCATCGCCCGGATCACCGGCACCTATTTCGGCTATCTGGAAAAGGGCGACCGCGCGTTGTTCGACCGGCTGCTCGACGCCCCGCATCTGGGCACCTTCTGCCCGGACCTGCCGGAGTTCCAGCCCCTGTTCGCCGCGCTGTCCGCGGTGATGGTCGAGGTCGAGCAGGGTCGGCTGACCCCGTCGGCCGCGGTCGAGCGCCTCGCCGGGCTGCTTGGCAACGCGGAGTTCCTGCCAACTCCCCTGCGACTCGGTGACGTGCTGCGCCGCTGGCACGACGGGTCCTTCGAGGCCCAGCGCCGGATGTACGAATGGGGCCGCAGCAGCTCGCCGGCCTCGATGCGGCGCTGGTACGACTACGACCTCGACAAGCTGCAGGCCCGCGCCGGCGACGCGGTACCGGTGAGTTTCTGACCTGGCGGCCTGCGTCGGTACCGGCCGGTGCAGGCCCGGTTCTGGCCCGCCCATTCCAGCACCGCTACTGTTGCGAAAACAGAAGCAAGCCTGGCCAGACGGGGCAGGCTGCGGAGGGAGCACCCAGCATGGCCACGCCCGATGTGGGTCAACCGGCGCCCGAGATCAGCCTGCCTGGCCTGGTCGTCGTCGACGGTGAACGCCACGATGACCAGTACTCGCTGTCCGCCCAGCGCGGCCATCCGACGGTCCTCGCCTTCTACCCCGGGGACAACACCCCGGTCTGCACCCGGCAGATGTGCTCCTACGCGGCCGGTATCGAGGTTTTCCGCGGCCTCGGCGCCCCGGTGTGGGGGATCAGCCCGCAGGATCTGGACAGCCACGAGTCCTTCGCCCGCGACCAGGGGCTCGGCTTCCCGCTGCTGGCCGACACCGCGCGCGAGGCGGCGAAGAAGTACGGCATAGCCATGGTCGGTCTTGGGCTTCGCCGCTCGGTCTTCCTGATCGACGCGGACGGCGTGGTGCGGTGGAAGCAGGTCGGGTTGGTCGGCCTGACATACGCCGATGTCGACACGATCGCCGAGCAGATCCGCCAACTCGCGCCGTCCTGATCCGGACCGTGGACGTCGGCGCTACGATCTGCTTCGCTTCCCGGATACCACTGGGACGCGAGACCGGTAGGACGTGATACCTGCGGCACGTGACACCGGCAGGACGTGATATCGCCGCGCACGCGGTACCGGTGAAACCCGGAGGGACGTTCGTGAAGACCGGATCGGCCTTTCTGGGCCGCGCCTGCGTATCCCGCGGCGGCCCACCGGCCGGCGTCGAGCCGGACCGGCCTCGGGTTTTCGCGCCCCCCACCGGCACCGGGGCGGCCGCCATCGACGTGCTCCTGGGCAGGCTGACGTTCCACCGTTTCGACATCGCCGTCACCGCGCTCGAGGCGGCCCGTGAGATCTACACGGTCACCCTCGGCGTGGAGATCTGGCAGACCCGGGAACTGGCCGGCACCGTGTGGCGCCGGGGACGGGCCGTGTCGCTCGCGGGCACCCTGGTCGCCGAGGGCAGGCTCGGCTCCGGCCTCGTCCGGCTGGTCGAGCCGGCCGCCGGCCACACGGTGGCCCGCGAGGCGATCGAGCGGCGCGGCGAGGGGCTGTTCTCCATCGGCTACCAGGTGGACGACCCGGTCGCCGCCCTCGGCGCCACACTCGCCGCCCAGACCCCGGTCGAGCAGCTCGGGCCCGACCGGATCCGACCAGCCGAGATCTACCTCAATGGCGGTTCCGGGCTGTTGCTCTGCCTACTGCAGCGGGATATGCCGTCACCGATCTGAACGACGACCTGAACGACGAATCGCGCCGGTGGGCTTGTGTCCGGCACCCGAAAAATGTCATCATCTTTGCAGGCCGCCCGGCACCCCCCGAGCTGGGCGGCCTCTTTACCTGCTCCAGCGTCTGTCCCGGTGCCTGCCCAGATACGGTGCCTGCCCAGATACGGTGCCTGCCCAGATACGGTGCCTGCCCAGATACGGTGCCTGCCCAGATACTCAGCGCAGCAGCACGACGACCATCAGCAGGATGCCGACCAGGGTCGTCCCCAG
Organism: Frankia sp. AgPm24; assembly: GCF_023243055.1. Classification (NCBI taxonomy): domain Bacteria; kingdom Bacillati; phylum Actinomycetota; class Actinomycetes; order Frankiales; family Frankiaceae; genus Frankia; species Frankia sp. AgPm24. Next base: position 146,889 of record NZ_JALKFW010000210.1, read on the forward strand.
GGCCACGAAGGTCGCGATCCGACCACGACCGCTACCCCGACGCCAGGCCAGCGCGCCGCATCCGATCGCGATCAGCCCGGCCAGCGGAAAGAACAGGCCGAGCGCCGCGAACGTGAAGGCAATGATCCACAAAGCGCGCGCGTCCGGCAGTTCGTCGACCGGTTCAAGCGCCGGATCAACCTCCCACTCGACATCATCATCCGCATGCGGAGCATCGCGGTCGGCCGCGGGTTCCTCCGCCGCAGGCGGGTTCGGGGCAGGGCCTTCTCCCGCCGGCCGCGAAACCGTTGCCCCGGAATCGGCACTGGTCTCGGCGGTGGCCTTGGTCATCGCACACTCCTCCTGGCCGCCGTGTCGGCGGTCTCCGCGACAGCGCTCGCGCCGCACGTAAGTGACATCTCCCGGTCCCGGTTCCGGGGCATGCCCCAGAGCCTGACGTACTTTGTGCCCGCTGTCGCGATTCGACGCGAGAAGTGAGCCGGACCGGCGCCCACGACCACCCGAAGGCGCTACGGCATGTGAACCCGGTCGCTCCCTCGGACAGATCGTCCGCCCCCGCCAGGGCGGGCTCCCGGGGCCGGCTCGACGGAACCGGCCCCGGTGTCCAACACCAGGAGCATCCGGGGCAGACTGAGGCGACGGCGTCGCGGCGGACCAGCCCGCGGGTGGGCCAGCGCATCCGGCCCCCGGATCTGCCCCGCGGCGGGCCTGGCAGGTCCGCCGCCCCGAAACCTCGCGGATCCGGAGACCACACGTGACCGGCAGACCTGCCACTGGGCGACTCAGCCGCCCGATCGAACAGCTCGGCTCCGACCACCGGCGGGTGATCGTTGCTCTGGGCGATCGCAGCTATCCGGTCGACATCGGCGCGGGGGTGCGCGGCACGCTGCCAGACGTCGTCGCCCGCCTCGGCGCGCGTCGCGCGGTCATCGTCTCCGCCCGGCCATCCGAGGTCGTCCCCGATCCGGGGGTTCCCACGCTGCGGTTGGCGGCCCGCGACGGCGAGGCGGACAAGAGCCTGGCGAACGTCGAGGCGCTGTGCAGCCAGTTCGCCGGGTTCGAACTGACCCGATCCGACGTGGTCGTCTCCTGCGGCGGCGGGACGACCACCGATGTCGTCGGGCTCGCCGCCGCGCTCTACCACCGTGGCACCCCCGTCGTGCACCTGCCCACGTCCCTGCTCGCCCAGGTCGACGCGAGTGTCGGTGGCAAGACGGCGGTCAACCTGCCCGCCGGCAAGAACCTCGTCGGCGCGTACTGGCAGCCCAGCGCCGTCCTGTGTGACACCGACCTGCTGGCCACCCTGCCGCGGCGGGAATGGGTCAACGGCTACGGCGAGATCGCGCGCGCCCACTTCATCGGAGCGCCGGACCTGTTGGGCCGACCGGTCGCGGAGCAGATCGCGGCCAGCGTCGCGCTCAAGGCCGGCATCGTCGCCCGCGACGAGCGGGACACGAACCTGCGGCACATCCTCAACTACGGGCACACTCTCGGCCACGCCCTGGAACGGGTCACCGACTACGCGATGCGCCACGGGGAGGCGGTGGCCGTCGGCACCGTCTTCGCCGGCCGTCTCGCTGGTGCCCTCGGCCGCATCGACGCCGACCAGGTCGCGGAGCACCTGGAGGTCGTCCGTGGCTACGGATTGCCGTGGGCTCTGCCCACCGGCATCGACCTGGACGCGCTCATCGCCGTCATGCGGTTGGACAAGAAGTCCGTCGGCACCGGGCTGACGTTCGTCCTGACCGGCCAGGACGGCCCGCAGCTCGTCGGCGACATCGACGAGACGCATGTCCGCGCCACCCTCGCCGACATGCCCCGATCGGCCACATCATGAGCGTTCCCGTCGCCGACCTACCCGCGCAGACCGACGTACCCGTGCAGGCCACCGGGCCGGACACCGCCACCGGGCTCGGGCCGGCGCTGATGCCCACGGTCAGCGGCACCACGCGGCTGTACGTCGTCATCGGCGACCCGGTCACCCAGGTGCGGGCGCCGTCCCTGCTCAACCCGCTGTTCGCGCGGCTGGCCATCGACGCCGTGCTCGTCCCGGTACAGGCCCGACCGGAGGCGTTCGGCACCGTTCTGGCCGGGCTCGCCGCCACCGGCAACGTCGACGGCGTGTTCGTCACCATCCCGCACAAGGTCGCGGCCTGCGAACTCGCCACCGAACGCGGCACCGCCGCCCAGATCAGCGGCAGCGCCAACGTGCTGCGTCGGGGGCCCCGCGGCGGGGGGGCCGCCCCCAACGTGGCCGGCCCCGGGGTCGGTCCCCGGGTGGGCCCCGCCGGGGA